>JAAEEL010000010.1 GCA_013415795.1 Methanocellales archaeon
CTATGTTGTCCGGCGTGGGCATTTCTGTTTTTACAGATCTCCCGAACGCCGTCCTAAAAGAGGAAAGAATGTCCTCCCTATCGGCAAAATATTTTGGATTTACAGGGAACGTGGGTGAAAAAGGATTAGCATTCTTCAATTTTTACCTCCATAATGTTGAAATGTGTAAATTGTGTAATAATAATCTAAACTTTGCTTACTATTTAAACTTTTCTTATTTTAGAGCAAAATTGCTTAAGTTATAAAATGTTGATAGTTAACTATATATATTTTGATGACTCACTCCTCTTATCTTTGAAATTTTTAAATTGTGAATTTTGTGTAATACTAATCTAAACTTTGCTTACTATTTAAACTTTTCTTATTTTAGAGCAAAATTGCTTAAATTATACAATATTTCCTTTCCTTAACTATATAAATTACCTCTAAATTAATACTTAATTTGAATTATAAAGTGCCCAATTAAAGCAAAAAAGAATGTATACGGGCAAATCTTTAGAAATATTTGAGAATAAAAACTGATCAAAAAAAATAATAGGGTAAAAAACAACATATTTCTATGACAAAAATAGCTGAAAAAGAAGAAAAAAAGGATTTGAGTATTAGCCGTAGTATCCTGCGTCTTGCTGCCTGCTCTGATTTGAGAAGCAGTATTTTGATTAGCTTAGGCGCGGGTAAGAAGTCACTGGGCGACTTGAGAGAGATAATAGGTTCAAGCTCTACAACAGCCATACATGCACTAAGGGAACTTGAAAAGGGTAATCTCCTTATTCAAGATGAAAATAAAGACTATGCGCTAACAAAGATCGGTGATATCGTCGCATTGAAGCTAATCGATTTTGTTCAAGCTATTGATGTTTTGAAAAAGTACGAGACTTTTTGGCTTAGCCATGACCTCAGCGATATTCCTGAACATTTACTTGAGAGGATCGGGGAGTTGAAAGAATCCGCTCTGATAGAGGCTCCTGCTGCCGATGTTTTAAAAATCTTCACCGAATTCGTTGATATGCTGAAAAATTCTAAAGAGATAAGGGGCGTAACTTCAATGTTTATCCCTGAGTTCGGATCACTACTCAAAGAGCTGACAATTGAGAAAAATGTTGACGTGGAGCTTGTAATAACAAAAGAAATATTTGAAGGAATTGACAAGGAAAGCTTGAAAGAAATCTTCGCTCACGAAGGCTCTAAACTTAAACTATACCTTATGGGAGAAGACTTAAAAGTCGCTTTTACAGTTACTGATAGCTTAATTTCTTTTGGCTTGTTTAACTTTGATGGTACATACGATTGGAATAAGGATTTAATAGACACAACAGAAGAGGGGATTAAATGGGGGTTGGATCTATTTGAATGGTACCGTGACCTATCAAAGGAGATTTATTTATGATCCAAATGAAAATCTTTAGTTTATTCCCTGAAGATCTGCATAAACTTTAGTTTTTGGTGTGTCTATATGTGTGAATTAATACATTGTAGCTGTGGATACAAATACAAAAAAGGCGTAGTTTATGGTTTAGAATTTTTTTTTGATAATTATTCACTATTTCCTCCTATTTTCAAATTTAAAAGTATCCGGTCGTTGTTTAATAAATTCTTATCTTTTTTATCCATAAGTTCCCTGTTCATCGCGATAATAGCCTTTTTATTGCCCTATTTTGCCTTCTTGCTTTATGAAGTGAAGCTTAATTTTCAATTGCTTATTGCTTCTTTCCTCATCATCTTTGCCATATACAACATTAATAAATTAACCGACCTAGAAGAAGATTCAGTAAATGTGCCCGAAAGGGCAGGATTCATTGAAAAAAATAAACATTTTGTTGCTGGGACTACAATTGTATCTTTCATTGCTGCTTTATATCTATCTTTTTTACAAAAACCTCTCTCTGTCTTTGTAATTCTCTTTCCGTTCTTTATGGGAATTATATATAGCATAAAAATATCAAGCTTCCGATTGAAAGACATAACGGGCATAAAAAATATTGTAGTTGCACTGTCCTGGGCCGTATTAGGTGCTTTTATTCCCTTGACGGTCTCTTTTCGTGGTTATATTCTGATGATCTTGATTTTTTATTTCTTTTTCATTAAGTGCTTCATCAACACGGTTGTATTTGATGTTCGAGACATTGAAGGCGATAAAATGAGCGGGGTAAGAACCATTCCAGTTTTTTTTGGAAGACGTAACTCTAAAAATTTGCTTCTGGGACTGAACTCAACCCTCCTAATCTGGCTCGCACTTTCTTATGCCATGGGATTTTTCCGTCAATACGTACTCGTCTTAATATTCTGTATCTTTTATGGATACTGGTATATCCTGTATTTTTGTAAAGAAGGGCTAAAAGTAGGTAATTCATTTGATTTGTTCGTTGATGGCGAATGGATAGTAATAGCCCTAATTAGCACAGCTTTTGCTTTTATTTGAAATTGCAGGAATAAAAGTCCAGCTTTGCTAAAGTCTTGTGATTTGTTACTACTATTTATTTATATGGGCATCTAACTGAAATGCCCACCATATCCATATATGCCTTTACAAATTCATGTGATTCTTTTATTGGATTTGAGAGATATGTGGCGATTAAGCGCCTTTTTTATCAGGTCTTTCTCTTCTGGCCTATATATACTTTTGATACCGTTCCTGCCCTCCTGCCATCGTACTCCACGAATTATTACAACAGGCGTTCTTTCAGAACCCTCCCCCATCAAAATATTCGCAAGACCCGCCAACTCGTCTACAATGGCCTCTATTGTCACTTTTAACTCTCTGCCAAACATATCCTTTTCACCCCTCCAGTCCTTAGTAGTGGCGATTCCAGCACATCCAATTGCTATGCCCGTTTGACCTGTTCGGAAAGGTCTACCGCATGTGTCTGAGACGATGACTGCAACGTGCTTGCCAGTTGCATCCCTGATATTTTTTGCACTTCTGTCTGGGTCTTCTGGCAACAGCAATACAAATCCGTCCTGAACGTTTGACCTGTCTATACCTGCATTCACGCATATATGTCCAACAGGGGTTTTTACCAACAAAAAAGGACTCTCGATTAGAACATCCTGGGTTTCATCCAATACTGCTTGTATAAACCTTGGATCCTCACCGTTTATACCTGCAATCCTCTTGGCATCATCCCCGGGCACAACCCTCTCTATGTGGATCACCCTTCCCTCTGACTTTGAAATGACGGTTGAAGCAACTACTATTATATCCCCTTCTTCTAGTTGGGCTAATTCTGATATGATCTTGCCAAGGTTATCTCCTTTTTTGATCGTGGGGACTCCTTTAACTACAAAAGCTTCAAGCCTCAAGATCTTCTCCAAGCAAGGTTAATTCCAACTCTTTGGCATCAATCGTCTCCCCTTCTATGTCCAGCGTTACAAGAATTTCATAGTCGCCTGCCAAACTCACCTCTACTCCATTATATTCAATTTCTGCCAAGGTGTTAAAGTTTGCTGACAATATTTTGGTCTGTCCAGACCCTATAATTTCTGAGAAATGCATCGTGTAGCTTTCCGTCCTTTCTTCTTCGTCCAGAGTTTTAAGATAAAGGTTTCCAGTAAAGTCATCCAATCGAACGCATGTAGCATTTATTGTAACTTTTTCAGAAGTGATGTCTGCATCACCAACATTTTCCACTTCTAGCATTGCGGTGATGGCATCTCCTGCGTAATACCTTTCTTTGTCAAATGATATTGATTTGATTAGGCCCATTGGAGGGGCATCCTCGGGCGTAGTTATAGTTGCAGTAGGTCTTGGATTATTTATCGCGTCTGTCAAAGGGGTCTTTGCAGTATCTTTTGGATTTGCTGACGTAGCCGTTGGCAACTGCTCCACGATCATGGTGCTAGACCATGCAACCAAGACCACAGCCATTATAGCTACTAATATCAATAGATTCGGAATCTTGCCTTTCATTCACTCTCCTTCAAGAATCTCTGCACCTTCACCTGGTTGAGTTATGAAGGATTCACTTTTTATTCCATGCCTCTTGAACGCATACATCATCTCATCTGCTATTTCCACACCACGCTCAAGTTCGCAGACTGCGATCATGGCAGGACCTGAGCCGCTGATTGTTATGCCGGCTGCACCCGCCTCTAAAGCGCTCTCTCTCACGTCCTTGTAACAAGGAATGAGCGTTGAACGCACTGGTGTTATGATGCGATCTTGCATGCTCCTGCCGATAAGCTCCAGATTTCCAGTAACCATGCCAACGATCAACGAGGATGCATTTCCTACGTTAAACACCAAGTCTTCAAGTGCTACTTTTGACGGCAACATGGCTCTTGCCACCTGTGTCCCAACAGAAATATCTGGTAATATCGCAATGATGCCGATATCGGGCGGTTCCAGTTGGATTACATTTTCGCCATTCACGATCGTAAATCCTCCCATTAATGAGGCTGCGACGTTATCCGCATGTGCTGCCCCAGAAACAACTTTTTCACCTTTAACTGCTGCCCTGATCAGTTCTTTATGTGAAAGTCCTAGATCAAAGAGCTCGTTTAGACCAAAGGCGGTTCCAGCTGAGCTAGCTGCAGAAGACCCAAGTCCGCTATATGGCCTAACTCCTTTATGAATCGTAATCTTTGCATTACATCCCAGCTCTGAAGCGGTTATGCCTGCTGTGTTCTTTTTGGGATCGTTTGGAATCATCTCTCTGCCAATTCCGTCGACTTTTATTTCTGTTAAATCGTGGGGCTCAATTTCAATGATGTCGTATGGTATTTGCAGTGCTATACCAAACACATCAAAACCAGGACCTAGATTGGCGGACGTTGCAGGCGCCTTTACCTTTATATAATCCATCAATAACACCCTCTGATAAAAAGGTCCATCAATCTATGTCCCTCATAAATAAAATCTACGTGTGTATACTTGCCTGTGGATAATATGAAAAATTCGACCGGATCGGTGGTGTGCGTTCTGAGTGATATCGGCGTGGGATGGTCTGACAAAACCAAAATATTGTATTTTTCGTATCTGTTTAAGCCGTCCAACATTATCCCAACGACCTTTTCATCAAAATCCTCTATGGCCTTTATCTTGGCATCTACGTCCCCTTCATGACCTGCCTCATCTGGCGCCTCTACATGTACGAAGACGAAATCTTTGTTTTCTAAAGACCTTAATGCGTAATCTGCCTTTCCCCTGTAATTCGTATCTAGGTAACCAGTAGCACCTGGTACGTTTATGCTTTGTAATCCAGCACATATACCAATGCCTTTTATTAAATCTACAGCAGAGACCACAGAACCACTGAGACCATATTTATCCTCAAAAGAAGACATTTTGGGCGCTTTCCCCTGCCCCCAAGGCCAGATCATATATTCTCCGAGTATCGACCTTGATTCTTCCATAAGCTTTTTTAGCAATTCGCTGTCTTTCCCAGAAGGGAGATTATTTTCTATTAGCTGTCCTACTATATCATGAGGTGGGACACACTTCACCTTTTCGCAATCCTTGAGAACCAAAAGATGCCGATAGCTGATTCCAGGATGGAAACTGATACCATTGCCCCCTAACTTATCATCTATTAATCTTATTAGGGTCCCGCCTTCCTCGGTTGATATGTGGCCCGCGCTATAATCGGCTATTTTGTCTTCTTTCACAGTAACAAGATTACATCTAAAAGCCACATCATCCTCATCCAAAAAAACTCCCATGCTAGCAGCCTCTAGGGGCCCCCTACCTGTGTAGTATCTTCTGGGGTCATAACCAAGTATTGATAGATTGGCGACATCGCTTCCGGGACACATGCCCTTGGGTATTGTTCTCACAATTCCTTTGTTTCCCTTAGCTGATATGAAATCAATGTTTGGCGTATATGCAGCCTCTAACGGCGTCTTACTATCCAACGCATCTATTGGATAGTCTGCCATTCCGTCTCCGACTAGAACGACGTATTTCATCAATACTACTTATATAGTAAGTTACTAATATTGGTTGTGGATTATAAAACAAGTGTACGTGGGGGTAATTATGCGCGAAGCAGCCTTTAACGAGAGGGCAAACATACTAGCGAATGAATATTGGCTTTTGAAAGAGCGTGCAGGTTCCGATGAACCAGATGAAATAAGAAAAAAAATAGAGGACATCGAGGAGCTGCTAAACAAAGGTATCGGTGGAAATCTCAGATCTCAGTTAGAGAAAGAGGTTAAACAGTTACGTAGAACGATAGATGCCAAGGAAGGAGATTTTGCAAGTATTGAACAAGTGAGACGAGACCTTCTTGACCTGATATCAGACTTTGGTCCCAGTCTGGATTTGAGGAGCGGCAATTTGTATCCTTATGACCCTGAAAGAGAGCCACTACCAGAAAAATATTTTATGGCGGTAACGGAAATATTATTCGGAGATCCAAAGCCTACTATCGAATTTAAAAACGCCACGATGAGCGATAAAGGAGTGAAAATCAAAACTCCAGATGTAGATGATGTAGTGGCATTAGGAATTTTAGGCAGTGTGACTACTCTTCTCCAAGAAACGGCTAAAAAAATGCTGGGCAGGACTAATAAACTTGATATATATTGGAGACGTCTACGTGAGAATGACTATGCTTTTACTGGCTTTAACGTCTTAATTAATTCTGATAAGGGACTGAATCTAAGAGAAATCCAAGAAATTTGCAGTATAGAGGACGAGGAATATAAGGGACTCGTAAGTGAGATGTATGATGAGCTGCTGAAGGATAGCATGGATTATCTGGTCGGGAATGACTGGGAACATAATCTAGTGGAGAAAAACGGCGACACGTATTATGTAACGGATTTCGGAAAATGGGTTTGGTTGCTTTGTAGGAAAGAAGTACCCACTGAAGAGAAGGAAGAAGAGGATAAAACCTCTAAAATATCACAACTTTATCAAATGTTCAGGGGAAATCATGAAAACAGAAATAATAAGCGAAAGAGTTCATAATCATCTCCGATCACGTCTTTTTCCTTGGAACTTTTTAATGGAGCCTGTTGATGATGCTGCTATAGAGCGGTTCATACAGAAAGATTTTATGATTCCTCCCAAAATTATGGAAGAAAACCTATCCGAAGAAGAGCTTTCGGATATTATTTGTGATGAGGTTAAAAAGATAACAAATGAATTTTTTACCCGTAAAGGTAAAATTGATCCATTTGCCTATGCACAGGCCTTGATATATACGATACTATATGACTTAAAAAGTAGAAGAGAATTGAACGGTCTGAGTGATATCGTGGACACTAAAGCGATTGCAAGGCTCACGGGAATTAGCATGGATTCATTTGAAAGAAAGGAAACATATATCTGGCAATTGATACGTCAGTATAAAGGTGGTAAAAAATCGGCAAAGAAAATCTTCGGCAAAAAAGTTATATGCACCGATGGCACTCCAATTGGAAATGTGCATGACATCGTTTATGACGATAGAACCGGAGACATGCTTGAGCTTAAAATAAAAACGGATGAGAAACTTTTTAATATACCCATTGATGGGATATATCTGAAAAATGTTTATAACAACTGTGTTATACTTAAAGATGTCAATAGATATATATAGTGGTCGACACAATATCCAAAAAAGCAGAGTGGATAAACAATAGGGTAGATAAATAATAGAGTATAATAAATTAATAGAGTGGTAAAAATGAAACTCTTTTCAATCGGCTTTGGACAGGCAGGGGGTAAGATAATAGACCTGCTCCTAGAATACGATATGAGAACTCGCCAAAAATCCATTGCTAGGGCTTTGGCTATTAATACTGCCAAAACAGACCTGATGGGTCTGACTAACATACCAATGGAAGATCGTCTGTTAATAGGTCAGACGGTAGCGAAAGGTCACGGCATTGGTGCAGACAACGAGATGGGTGCAAAGATAGCAACGGATGATATATATACGATTCAAAGCGCTGTGGATGTACGGGGCACTCATGATACAGAGGCATTTTTGGTAGCAGCAGGCCTAGGCGGTGGAACAGGATCTGGAGGTGCCCCCGTAATTGCGAGAAGGCTGAAAAAACTCTATTCAGAGCCCGTCTATGGTCTGGGAATACTTCCTTCAAATGAGGAGGGCTCGCTATATTCATTGAATGCAGCCAGAAGCCTCATGACATTTATAAAAGAAGTTGACGCGTTATTTTTATTTGATAATGATACTTGGAAGAAGGAAGGAACAACCCTTGTAGAATCGTATCAGTTCATAAATGAAGAGATAGCCAGGAGGCTTGGCATCATACTTGGTGCAGGAGAATCACCGACGACAGCCAGAGGAAAGGTGGGTGAGTCGGTAATAGATTCGTCCGAGATCATAAACACGCTCAAAGGTGGAGAAATTTCGGTAATCGGCTATGCTAGAGAAGAGATAAAAAAAATTGGGCTACTGGGCAAACTCAGAAATATGTTCAGAAGGAAGTCATCAATAGATTCGCTCGATGCAACTACTAAGGTTGTTTCCTTGGCAAGAAGGGCTGCAATGGGGCGTTTGACGATGCCATGTGATATCAAAAGTGCCGAGAAAGCCCTCATTTTGGTAGCAGGACCGCCGGACCAGTTGAGCAGAGTTGGAACAGAAAAAGCTAGATTATGGCTTGAGGATGCAATAGGTGGCGGAGAAGTTCGCGGAGGAGATTATCCAATACCGGGTAGTAAATATGTTGCATGTGTCATACTTTTAGCTGGTGTGTCAAATGTGCCACGAATCAAAGAACTACAACAACTCGCTATAGATGCACAGATAAGGATGTCAGAATTTAGTGAGAAAAAAGGCGAGAGAATAGAAGAGTTGCTGAGGGCAGAAGATCTACAGCCGCTTTTCTGATGGGGGGATGGAATGAGAAGGTTGATCGCGTTTGGCATAATATTTTTGTTAGTCTTTGCTATCGGATCACAAAGCGCTCTTGCGCAGAAAATCGAAGAAGTTTCAAGGAGTGCTGTTCCCACCGAAGACTTATCGGTTGGAGAAATGGTACATATAGATGAAGTTGTTTTGAAAGAGGTTAGCCCTGATCTAACTGATAGGACCACATTACGTTTTACTACGAGCTTGATTGACCCAATTTGGGACATTAAGATGGAGAATGCCAGTGGTTGGGCTTATCAGGATACACAGCGTGATTGGGAATTTACGCTGGAGTTCGATCATTCGATATATGATATCCTAAAAATCAGCTTATCTGGCACAGCACCTGAAGTTGGAAAGAAGGAATACTACTATTTGATGCATATCTCGATAGGTGACGAGGCAATAACCACGATCTCCGCCTATGTAACAACCGATGAAATTAATGAGGTTTTAGCTTCCATAGAAAGGGCGGACGAGAGAATAATGACGGCTAAAGACGAAATCAAATCTGCTGAAGATGCAGGTGTTCCAGCAGCTATGCTAGAAGCTTCAAAAGGTTTCCTTAACTCTGCAGAGGGGTCATTGGGTCGCGCTAAAGTTTTGTATGAGGTACCAGATATGGGGGCATCGAAACAAGCGGCTGAAGATGCCTACGGGGAGGCACAAAGATCATCTGAGGGCTTAACGGCTGCCATAGAAGCTCATGAAAATCAACTGGCGCGTAACCAACTTATAAAATATGGCCTTATCGCAGTAGCCATCTTAATACTAATTGTGGTGGCGTTCCGGTTAATCACTAAAAGAGGATGGGACCGACTGGGGTAGAATATAGAATCAGATCAGATTAGCTGCATCCATTCATACAATTTTTCAATCCCCTCTTTTATACTAATCTCCGGTGTCCATCCCAATCTTTTTAATTTGGAAATATCTGGTAAGGAGGATTCGACGTCTCCTATCCACGATTCTCCGGTATATGTTGCTTTGGGGCAAATACCTAGGGTATCAGAAATGATCTCTGCGATTTCGTTAACAGTCGTGGATATGCCGCTACCGACATTGTATGCTTCGCCTGACACCCCCTTCCCATATGCGATCATGAAAGCTTCCACCGTGTCATCGATGTATACATAGTCCTTCTTTTGCAATCCGTTCCCTATAATCTCCAAGTGCTTTGTGTCAAGTTCCAACTTCTTGAACAAATCATACATCACGCCCTTTGCATTACCTGGACCATATGCATTGAAGATTCGGAGCACTATTGTATCCAACCCAAATGTGCTGTTAAACGCAAAACAGTACATATCTCCTGCCGCCTTCGATGCACCATAGAAAGATATAGGTCGCATTGGATGTGATTCTTTGGTCGGCATCTCAGCAGAACCATAGACCGTCGATGTCGATGCATATATCACTTTTGCATTATGCTCTTTAGCTACAGAAAGAACGTTAAAGGCTCCTTCTGAATTTGTTTTGAAATCTGAAAGGGGATTTTTAGTGGATTCCGGTACTTTTGTCTGCGCAGCAAGGTGAAATACGCTTTTACAATCTTTCATACTCTCCCTTAGTTTTTCTATATCGAGTATATCCCCTCTGACCAGCCTAAAATTCCGATCTGTTAGAGATGATGGTTTCAAGTCATATCCGATGACATGAAAACCGCTCTCTAGAAGTCGTTTGGTTAGATGGGTGCCGATGAACCCGCTGCATCCTGTGACCATTATTTTTGACATTCAGCTCACTTGGTTGATCAAATCGATTCCATCCTTAGCAAGCTCATTTGCTCTCTTATTTGACTTGGACTCTGCATAGATTCGAATTATGGGCTCAGTTCCAGAAGCTCGGATCAATACCCACCCATCATCATACCAAATCTTCACCCCATCTGTTGTTTCTATGTTACTCTTCAGATTATCTAGGACTTTTTCCATCACTCCCTTTTTATCGATAACTCTCATCTTCTTCTTCACGTTATAGTATCTTGGTATCTCTTCAACAAGCTGTGACATCTTCTTTTCACAAATCATTTCAAGTATCTTTGCGACCGCCATTGCACCATCCCTACTGTATTGGTGCTCAGGGAATATCAGCCCGCCATTTCCTTCTCCACCGAATACAGCTCCCAGTTCAATCATTTTCCTCGCTACATGGATACTCCCTATGGGCGTCCACACCAACTCACCATCGCATTGCTCTACGACATCTTTAACGCATAACGACGAACTCACTGGAGTTACGAAAAAACCCCCTCTATTTTTCAAAGCATTTTTTGCGCATATAGCGAGTAAAACATCTTCACTCACGAAAGATCCGTTTTCATCCACGAAAACTACTCTGTCAGCATCACCGTCATGTGCAACACCCAGATCTGCTCCACTTCTTTTCACCAGTGTAATCAGATCTCCGAGAACTTCGCCAGTTGGTTCTGGTGGCCTTTTAGGAAAGGTTCCGTCCAACTGTCCGTTTAACGTGATCACGTTGCAGCCCAATTCTCTTAATAAAGAAGGCGTAACAATGCCTCCTGCACCGCAGCCGGTGTCTACGACTACCTTGAAATTCCTTTTGCTTATTCTCTCTACGTTGACAAGTTTTTTTATTCCATCTTTATATCTTTGGATCGCATCATCTATAGACAATGCTCCAGTTCCGTTCCATTCTGCGTTTCTGAAGTTTTTTCCAGAGTATATCCTTTCTACTTTTCTTTCTTCCTCCCTACTGAACCCAATGCCGTCATCCGCTACAAATTTCAAGCCATTGTACTCTCTTGGGTTGTGAGATGCGGTTATGATGATTCCGGCATCCGTCTCATCTCTCACATAGTAGTTTATGGCAGGCGTGGGTGCAATTCCTAAATCGACAACCTTACAGCCTGTTGATAACAATCCAGATATGGCGGCATTTTTGAACATCTCTCCGGATATTCTTGTATCCCTTCCTATTGCCACAGTACCACCATCTATAAATGTTCCAAGACTCATGCTCAACTCTAGGACAAGTTTTGGCGTCAACTCCTTGTTTACGATGCCTCTAACACCATCTGTTCCGAAAATTTGTTTCATAATTGAGTTCACAATATTATACCAATGATTAATACGTTTAACCCTCTCGTTGTATTATTTAAGTTATGTGATCGTATGCATTGTAGTGATTTCTTTCTAAAGTCAATTTTATGGGCTTTAAGATTATTGCGAAAATTAAAGTTCAAATTGATCAGAAAGATCGTTATTTTCTTTAAAAATATAGTATAATTTCTTTCTATCCTTCTTTACAAATATTGAGGTACCTCTAACAATTTTTTCAACTGAGTGAATTTGAATTCCAGATTCGTTGAATTTTCTCTCTCTATTTGAATCAGCTTTAAATTAAAATGGACTTTTTATTGGGGCAATTTCAGTCTGATATGGATTGAACCCATTCTTTTTTATGGATATTTTTTTGTACCGTAATATAACAGAAGATAATAACCAATGATATAATAATCAAGAATTCTATTTTCTACTCTCTATGTAGGTTTAACTCCATCCTAAAAGACGCTTTTTATTTTCTCAAACGCTTCCAATGTTTTCAAGATTAATTTTTTGGTATTAAATCTATGCTTTAACATGGATGATACAGATGTTGTTTATCAACTCTTATATTATTCGGAACCATGCTATCATTATTTCATCGCTCAATTATCCTCTGAGTATCCATACTAATTTTTTTTTACATAAATTATTTCTTTTATTAGCACTTTGTAATTAATATAATGAATATATGCCGCATATATGGTGTTCGCATAAGATCAGAAAACATTTTAAAATACTAGCAAGATACGCAGAGAGGTCGTCACAAAGTCGGAGTGAGCAATATGGAAACTGGACAGATACGAATGTGCATAAAGCATGGATATTTTAGGGGGGAACAATGCGAGTGCGGAAACCACGGGAGTTTCGTTCTAAATGAAACTAGGGCAACAAAGCTCGGAAAGATGTTATCTGGATTATTAAGACATTTTCCCCACGAGTTGGGTCTGAAGATGGATGCACAAGGTTGGGTGGATTTAAATCAACTACTCAGTGCAATAGAGGGTAAGTATCGGTGGTTTCATATAGAACATTTGTTTGCATTGATAGAGTCTGATGTCAAAGGTAGATATGAGCTATGTGAAGAAAGGATTCGTGCCAGGTATGCCCATTCTGTCAATGTAGATCTTGACTTTCCAGAAAACGAGTTGCAGGAACTGTATTATGGGACGACCATGGAGGAGGCGGGCAGGATCATGGATATTGGACTTAAGCCGGTCAGGCAAAGATATGTTCACCTGAGCACCTCTTTTGAAGAGGCTATTAGGGTCGCAAAGTTTAGAACTGATCAGCCTGTGATAATAATAATCGATGCAAAAAACGCCCAATCTCAAGGAATAAAGATTATGAACGTCAACGATCAAATTTGTATATCAGATAGCATCCCCACAGATTTTCTGGAGATCATTTCCTGATACAAACCAAATCTCTTTCCTCTGTCTTAAATTTAACATCCAAGATTCTTTCGACCAACCAGATGTTTGTTCTTGCATGTGATGTTAGGGCTCTCGTGGTAAGGGAGCATTTCCCATCGGCCAATGCCATGTATGGTATCAACTGATCTGCTAGATGTACATCAGTGCTTGCACCAGATCTTAATTCATTCAGAAGGGCTTTTGCAGCCCCCCTTCCAACCTCTTCAGCAGGTTTGCCTTTTTCACCGAGGGAGCTCCCGCTCATTCCAGGACACCATAGTGTTATCCCACTACCAGTGGACTCATATTGGCTACATTCTGTGGATATTTGGGCATCGTATTCTCCTTCTGCTAAAACTTCTTTTGCTGACGCTGCTTGTCTCGTTGCAACGTGCTCGGGTAGTCTTGAGCAGTGGGAAATGCCCATAATTTCGATTTTTTCCCTATGTAGAACAACTCCGCTCAGAACAGAGGGACGTATAACCGCCTTAACCAATCCTCCGCCCCTTGGGTAATATCCTCTCCTGATTAAATCGATGTGGGCATCATATCCCATTTTAGCTATCGTAGGTAGCATGACATACCTGAGATGATCCATGGGGGGGCTCCATGCGACATCCGTGCCACCTCTTATGTTAATCGAAATTGGATCTTTAATTCTAATGGCCACAGGCATCAGGCATTGTAGGAAAAGAGTTATGCTGCCTGCAGTGCCAATGTCTATATTGTATTCCCCGCTTTTAACCTCCTTCGGAGAGAATGTCAACTCTGTGGATCCCAATTTCAATCCACTAACATCCGCATCTGTTAGCAATGCAATGCACCTTAATGCCTCCAAATGTTGAGCTGCCAACCCCGGCTTCGGTCTTTTTGACCTGATGTTATTAATGTAAACCGATCTTCCTGTAACCGCCGACAGTGCGATGCCTGTCCTGATTATTTGACCTCCTCCTTCTCCGTATGAGCCATCTATTTCCAGCATTAAATCTCTAATAAAATCTGTTTTGCATTTATTTGTTATGTTTCCATTATCCTAACTAATACTTTGATGATTGTGAGTTCATTTATGGTAAAAAAAGTAGATTGGTTATAAATAAAAAAACTTTTTTTGAATTATGAGGGAATTTATTTAAAAAGAATTCAAGTTTGATGAAGTTTCAGAAAAATGAAATACAATTAATAAGCCCATCATAAATATGCAAATATGATCCTAATGATGCTCAAAAATTTTCTTAAATTACTTCCAAACAAATGCCATCTACTTCAATCTTCGATGTTGTTGATCACGCCTTGTGGTGAAATCAATCCAAAGCTCTGGCAATCAGCGGCGCAACGCTTATGATGCTAACACCCCCCTCAACGGTGTCCGTAGCAATGATTTCCTTTACCCCTGCTTTGAACAATTTGACAACTGCGTTCTTAGCCAATATTGGATGTATGCAAGCAATGTAGGTATCATTGGACTTTTGTCTTCTTAGTAGTTCGATTGCCTCAGCCATGGTACCTCCAGTGGAGATCATATCGTCGATAAGTATGACATCCCTGTTCGCTACATCCAGATGTTTCGCTTTTATCTTCACCTCCTCCCCGCTCAGCCTTTTTTTCTCTAGCACATCATAATCTGCACCTAGCTTGGATGCAACCGATCTTGCGAGCGATCCTGCGAATTCGTCTGGTCCTATGAAGATAGGTTTTCGAAGATCAAGGGATTGCATATATCTTCCTATTAACGGCGCTGCATCTAGATCTCGTGCTTTTACTTTGAAGTAATCCAAGACGGAGGGATCATGTATGTTTACCGTTAAAACTTCATCTGCCTCAATCGTTTTTGCCATGACCCTTGCGCTAATAGCCTCTCCAGGTTGGAATCGTTTACCCTGGCGAGCGTACCCAAAATAAGGAATGACCACTTTAACTGATGCATCACTGCACGCATCAATCAACTGTAATAAGTATATTAAATCCTCGTCAGAAATCATACTTTGGATGATGACCACATCATCTATTTCATCTAACACGCGTACATATGTCTCGCCATCTGGAAATCTTTTATATTCTACAAGAGCAAGCTCACAATCCAATTCAGATGCAACTCTAGTTGCGAGCAATTGGGATGCAGGACCACCAATAATCTTCATCATGACGTAATTGTTTTACACCATTAAAAAGATTTCATAATCAATTTTATGGATATAAAAATTAAATATGGTGATATTGGCGATATATGCAATTCTTTAGATGAGAAACCGAGGGAAGGAATATAAATAAGCTGTCAGGTTGCCTGACTGAGATATTTGAAGATGATGAAATTATGGTCAAAACAAAAAGACGTATATCTTACTTATTTCAGCTTGCAGAATTAGAAAGCTCAAGAAAAATGCCAAGATTATTGAAATAAATTGATAACGAACCTAAATAGACTACAATCCTTACAAAATATGGATTAATTATTGGGGATATAAATGAAGAAGAGGGAATCCCAAAAAAGAAAAATAGGCACCAAAACGAGTTCATTTGGTTCACCAGGAAGAGTAAATCACGATGCAACTCATTTCTATAAGGGCAAGTTATACGAGGGCGTGCCAACAGAGACGAACATTGAGTATATGGAGAGTTCTATTCCATCAAAATTTTTAGATAAAATTTTTTGTAAGACCAGTGAAAACATGGAAGAATTACCAGACAATAGTATTCATTTGATGGTTACTTCACCGCCATACAACGTGGGAAAAGAATATGACGAAAATCTAACTCTTTTAGAATACAGACAATTCTTAAAAAGGGTTTGGAAGGAAGTTTACAGGACCCTCGTTCCTGGTGGGAGGGTTTGTATCAATGTTGCTAATTTGGGAAGAAAGCCATACATCCCTCTTCACGCTCTTATCGTTGAGGATATGCTCAATTTTGGCTTTCTAATGAGGGGTGAAGTTATCTGGAATAAAGCTTCAAGTTCCAGTCCTTCTACAGCATGGGGTAGCTGGCTTTCTGCTGCCAATCCTATATTAAGAGACATTCATGAATACATCTTGATTTTTTCTAAAGGCACGTTTAAGAGGGAAAAAATTCCTAGAAGAAAAAGCACAATATCTAAGGAAGAGTTTCTTGAGTTTACTAAAAGCGTCTGGACATTCCCGGCGGAACCTGCTCGTATTGTTGGACATCCTGCACCTTTTCCCATAGAACTACCCTATAGACTAATCCAACTTTATACTTTTGAAGGGGAGATTGTGCTGGACCCTTTTATAGGAAGTGGGCAAACGGCAATATCAGCAATAAAAACAAGTCGTCATTATGTTGGCTACGAGATAAATGAAGAATACTTAAAGTTGGCAGAAATTAGAATCAAAGAATTTGCATTAGAGCTAGGATCTACAAAACTATTTGATTTTAGAGAAGAAGGTGTAAGCAATGAATAAAAGATATATGGTACAGCATAAAATGTTCATTCCTTGCGTTATTCACAAAAATTTCTTTATGATGGGAGGTATATCATGCCAGAAAAGCTCATAGTCATTGGTGGCGGTGTTGCCGGAATACACATAGCATCTTATGCTAGGAAAAAAGACCAGGATATTGAAATCACCGTTTTTACCAAGGACCACCAAGTAGCTTATTGGCCGTGCAGTATACCTTTCGTGCTGTCGGGCAAGATTTCGTCATTTGAAGATTTGATAATGCACGATGTTCAGTACTATAAGGACCAGCGAATTGACATTCGAACCGATACAGAAGTCACTGCAATTGATTTACCCTCCAAATCGATAATAGCAAACGGAAAGCGATTTTATTATGATAAACTGGGTGTAGCAACCGGATCTTTTCCTTTAATCCCGCAAATTCCAGGTATGGAGAAAAAGGGCGTTTACACTCTTAGAACTCTTAATGATGGCAAAAAAGTTAAGGAAGCCATGAATAGTGCATCAAATGTTGTAATAGTTGGCGCTGGTCCTATAGGTCTTGAAACTGCCACCGCATTTATCAAAGTTGGTATTGATACCACTATTATAGAGAAGGCCCCATACTTACTTCCTTGTATGCTGGATCCAGATATGTCATCCCTGGTACAGGATCAATTGGAGAATTTGGGTGTAAAGGTTATGGCAGGTTTTTCATTGGGATCGATCAATGGTTCAGACGATGTAGAATTCGTCACCGTTGGAAAAGAAGTGGTTAAAGCCGATTTGGTAATCCTTTGCGCAGGTATTGGGCCAAACACTTGTCTTTCAAGGCAGGCAGGCATAGAGGTTGGTGATACCGGTGGAATTAAGGTTGACTCATCTATGAAAGTGGCTGAGAACGTATATGCTGCCGGCGATTGTGTTGAGGTTACGAATTACATCACCAATCGCCCATGTCTCAGTCAGTTGGGTAGTTCTGCTGCGATGCAATCCAAAGTTGTGGCAGAGAATATCTGTGGTGGAAGTGCCGAGTTTGATCCAGTTCTCAATCCAACCATCTGCTTGGTAGGCGATCTTCAGGTAGGATCCATAGGTGTAACATCTCACGTGGCAAAGCAAGCTGAAATGATTCCTGTAGAGGGAAAGGCACATGGGTTGACAAGGTCAAGCAATTATCCAGATGCAAAGAAAATAACTATGAAGCTTTTATTTTTTGAAAAAAGGCCGATAGGTGCACAGATCATATCAGGAGAAGGGGTAAAGGAGCGAATAGATGCCTTGTCAATGGCTATCAAAAGCGGCATGACCGCCAAGCAAATGTTGATGGCTGAAACTTGCTATGCACCCCCTGTTTCAACGATCGTTGATGTGCTGACCTTGGCCCTTGAAGAAGTGATAGATTTATAGTTCATGAATACCATATTATATGGTAATATGGGCGATCAAAAAGATATTTTTGGTGGACTGAAGTTCGAGGCTACTAAGGATATAGAAGTGCCAGAACTCCTGATAGATCAGGTGATAGGTCAAGAGAGAGCAGTGGAAGTGATAAAAAAGGCAGCTAAACAGAGAAGACACGTAATGCTGATCGGAACTCCAGGAACCGGCAAATCAATGCTAGCGAAGGGTATGGCTGAACTTTTACCCAAAGAGGAGTTGCAGGACATCCTGGTATATCACAATCCAGAGGACGCTAATAATCCCCAGGTCAGGGTAGTTCCAGCCGGAAAAGGGAAGCAGATAGTGCAGTCCCATAAAATGGAAGCCCATAAAAAAGCCCAGACTAGGAACATGCTATATATGATGATCGTCATGGTCATCTTAATTTTTGCCTTCATGCAAGGACAGTGGTTGATGGGTATCATAGCTGCTCTACTTCTTTTCATCGCGCTCAGATACGTCACACCCAGAGAAGAGAAGGACATCCCAAAGTTATTGACATCGAATGAAGGCAAGGATACCGCTCCGTATGTTGATGCCACAGGTGCGCATGCTGGTGCACTCTTGGGAGATGTGCGACACGATCCTTTCCAGAGCGGTGGGCTAGAGACTCCTTCTCATGATAGGGTCGAAGTGGGTGCAATCCACAAAGCTAATAAGGGCGTTCTTTTCATCGACGAGATTAACACCCTACACATAGAATCTCAACAGAGCCTGCTCACTGCTTTACAGGAAGGCGAATATCCCATAACTGGTCAGTCTGAGCGAAGCTCGGGGGCGATGGTTAAGACTGACCCTGTGCCGTGTGATTTTGTTATGGTGATTGCGGGTAACCTTGACGCAGTCGAGGGTATGCATCCTGCTCTTCGTTCAAGAATAAAAGGATATGGCTATGAAGTTTACATGCAGGATTATATGGAGGATTCTCCTGAAAATAGACAAAAGTTGGTCAGATTTGTCGCTCAGGAAGTGGAGAAGGACAAGAAGATACCTCATTTTACGAAGGATGCAGTCAAGGAAATTATTCGAGAAGCCCAGAGAAGAGCTGGTCGGAGAGGTCAATTAACCCTCAAGCTAAGAGATCTTGGTGGCTTAATCAGGGTTTCAGGCGATATGGCCAGGTCTGCCGATGCTGAGTTTACTACAGCTGAGCATGTTTTCGGAGCTAAAAAGATAGCACGTTCAGTCGAACAGCAAGTTGCAGATCAGTATCTTGAGCATAGAAAGGATTATGATATGTTCAAGAGCAAAGGTGCGGAAATAGGCAGAGTTAACGGACTTGCTATCATAGGTGAGCCCGGCGTTGTACTTCCAATCGTAGCGGAGATAACTCCTGCGCAATCCAAAGAAGAGGGAAGAGTGATCGCAACTGGCAGGCTTCAGGAGATAGCCCAAGAAGCTGTGCAGAACGTCTCGGCATTTATCAAGAAATTTAGCGGACATGACATATCTTCTAAAGACATACATATCCAGTTCATAGGCTCACATGAGGGGGTTGAAGGCGATTCCGCAAGCATAAGCGTTGCAACTGCGATAATATCTGCATTAGAAGGAGTTCCCGTAGATCAAAGTGTGGCTATGACTGGTTCTCTGTCCGTCCGCGGGGAAGTGCTCCCGGTTGGAGGAGTGACATACAAGGTCGAGGCAGCGGCACAAGCAGGCATCAAGACAGTTTTGATACCCAAGTCAAACGAGAAGGACGTTTTAATCGAGGAGAAATATGTGGACAAGATCTCCATAGTTCCAGTCTCTACCATAGAAGAAGTGTTGGAGCACAGCCTGATCGGAAGGAGACGAGAAGGACTGCTCAAGAGGCTCAAAAAAATTGCCTCTGAGACCAAGGTCGGCATTCCGTTAGATGCGCCATTACTTCAATGATCATGTCTCTCGTAAAAGGATTGGATAGATACTTCGCAGTCTTAAATAATGTTAAAAAGGCAAAGTATCTCATTGCAAAGGAAAAATCACTGCTCAGTCAAAAAATAGAGCTAGCTGATGACGTCCTGCAGAATTGTCATTTTTGTGAGCGTCGCTGTGGTGTGAACCGACTGGCAAAGGAGGTCGGATATTGTGGTATCAACGCCATATCGAGTTATGCATCTGAATTTTTACACTACGGAGAGGAGCCCGAGCTGGTACCATCGCACACCATATTTTTCGTGGGATGCACATTTAAATGTGAATATTGTCAAAACTGGGATATAGCAAACCGGTTCGTCGCAGGAACGCCCGTACTTCCAGAGAGACTGGCAGAGATAATTGCGATGAGAAAATATCAAGGCGCAAAAAACGTGAACTTCGTGGGAGGAGACCCAACACCTCATTTGCACTCCATAATGTATATCATGAATACCTGCAATATCAACACACCTATGGTCTGGAACTCGAACATGTATTGCTCCAACGAGACGATGGATTTGCTAAGCGATGTGATAGATGTCTACCTGGCGGACTTCAGATACGGAGACGATGGGTGCGCTGAGAAGTATTCGAACGTCAAAGACTATTGGGAAATCACTACCAGAAATTTCATGAGAGCTTATCAGGACGCAGAGGTTATTCTTCGCCATCTTGTGCTGCCCAATCATCTAGAATGTTGCACCAAGCCAATAGTTCAATGGGTTGCAGAGCGTATACCTAGCATAAGGTTCAATCTAATGTTCCAGTATAGCCCTCATTACAAAGCGAATCAATACCTAGAGCTGAACAGTAGCTTATCATATGAAGAAAGAATGAGAGCTCTCGAGATCGTAAGGGATGCCGGACTGGAGAATTTGGTATAATACAGGCTATTTTTCAATAACATCACACTCTGAAATATCCAGTGACCAGTATCTTTCCTTTAATACCTTGTCACTATGAAGTATCCTTAAGCGCTTTTTAAATAATGGGCCGTCAATTACGAACGTATGGTACTCGCCTGATTCGCCGCATGGATCAATTTTTCTTTTCTTGAACTCTTCTATTAGATCATTATCGACCTTTTTACCCAGCCAATCCTCACTCAGGATTTCTGCCTTAATAGCGACGATGACTGAATCAAACCCGCTATCGATAAAATCATGGACTATTTTTTCTGTCTTTATTCTCCATAAAGGAAATATTGGCTTGATGTCAATCTGGCTACAAACCCCCTCTATCCAATCCCTATGCTCCTGAACATAGATATCTCCAAAAACCATTCCCTGTATACCATCTTGCTTTAGTTTACTTATAACCTTTTTGAAATTATGCTCGTAATTATTTTTTGTTTTTCTAATTTGAATAATTGGTATCTCAACTGCCTGTGATTGTATTGATAATAGTTCAGCACGTAATCCATGGGCACTCCTGCCGACATCTTCAGATAAGAAATTCAGGAGACAAACTACATCAAAGCCATCTAAAATCGCCTTATAGCATGCAAAACAACTATCTTTACCACCACTCCAGGATGCGGCGACTTTCATCATAAAATATCACATTCAAGTTACAAGGCATTATATGTTATATCATATCCTACTGTATTATTATCCTCTAATCGAATCCGATTGATCTTGAGAAGATTATCAAGCATGTTATCATATATACTATGATTAATTATAAGAAATTTCTTAAGGGGCACGAATTCAACATTTGATGGGGTAGAGATGAGTTCAATAATCACACTATTAACCGATTTCGGAGACCTATATCCTGCGGTTATGAAAGGGATAATTCTGGGGATCGACCCAGATGTTAAGATAATTGATATATCACATAATATACCCCCTCAAAACATCAGGTCTGGTGCGTTTGCATTGATGTACGTTTCTGGACGATTTCCAGAGGGCACCATTCATGTCGCAGTGATAGATCCAGGTGTAGGTACTTGTCGCCGCTCAATCGTGATCAAAGGCAAGCAAATCTTCTTGGGACCTGACAACGGATTACTTATTCCGGCTGCACGTGGTATGGGGGACTTTACGGTATACGAAATCCCTTCAGATATGTGCATATCTCCCGTCAGTTCCACTTTTCATGGCAGGGACGTCTTTGCTCCGGTGGCTGCACGCATATCCAAGGGATATGATATCTCTGAATTCAGGAAAATAGATGATTTTATAGAGCTAGACTTTGGTGAAGTTTATGCATCAAAAGAATCGTTACAGGGAGAGGTAGTATATATCGACGATTTCGGCAACGTCATCACCAATATTCCAGGATCACTGGTTCTCGAGAACATAAACTATGGAGATGATTTGGAGTTACTCGGAAGGCAAATTCCATTTGTCATGACCTACGATGAGGCTACTTCCGAGCTTATAATGGTGGGTAGCCATGATTTTCTCGAGATATCGGTTAAAGGAGGTAATGCAGCCAAGTTATTCGGACTGCATATCGGAGATTTCTTTCAAATGACATCAAATCAAAACAATAGTATTTTAAACGAGTGAGACAATTCTTCATGGGTGTTTTTTTTATGTTCGGCATAGAATTTGTCCCAGACTTACCTTTGAATAATCTCGTCAATAACTGTGTTTTAGCTGAAAATCATGGATTCGATGCAGTTTGGATAACGGATCACTATAACAACAGGAATGTCTATGCTACGTTAGCATTGGTAGCTGAAAGGACGAAACGAATGAGAATTGGGCCGGGAGTAACAAATGCATATCAAGTCCATCCTGCACTGACTGCTTCCGCCATTGCAACCATCGATGATATTTCCAACGGAAGAGCTATGCTCGGAATCGGAGCCGGTGATAGAACCACGTTAGCATCATTGGGCATCCCGATGGATAAACCCGTAGCAAAGCTTAGAGAGGCAGTAGAGGTCATCAGACGCCTATTGGCGGGAGAACGCCTATCTTTCCAAGGGGATTTCTTCAGGATTGAAGGAGCCAAACTATCTTTAAAGTGCTCAGATATACCAATCTATATCGGGGCTCAAGGCCCCCTCATGCTTAAAACCGCCAGTGAAATAGGAGATGGCGTCTTGATAAACGCATCTCATCCTTTGGATTTTAAGTATGCGATCCCTCAAGTTCAGAAAGGTTCTCCAAAAGCAGGTTTTGATATAGCTGCCTATGCCAGCTTTTCCGTGGATTCGGATGAAGAGAAGGCTAAAAAAGCAGTGATGCCAGTTGTGGCTTTTATCGTGGCAGGCTCACCCGAAACCGTACTGGAAAGGCATGGAATTGTTCCCACAGAAGCAGATACAATTAAGAGTTCATTGGCCAAGGGCGACTTCAGGACTGCTTTCGGGTCTGTAACGGATCCTATGGTGGATGCATTCTCGATCTATGGCTCACCTGACCACTGTATCAAGAGGATCAGGGAGTTACATGAGATAGGGGTTACACAGGTTGTGGTGGGTTCTCCGATCGGTCCTGATGTGTCGGAGTCTATCAAGCTCATAGGCGAGGAAGTCATAGTTGAGTTTGGTGACTTAGGTTTGAATTTAGGATAGGGGAACCTAAGACCCGTGGAAGATGCATCCTGATGTAGACATACATATCTACGGATAAGATATCATCACATCAACTTAGTTAAAAACTTGGACAGGAATAGCACCATTTTTATAAGTATTAAAAACTTTAGGTTTTTATGTGAAAATCTATTCTAAAAGGGAGGCATAAATAATGGAAAAGGTGAGATTTTTTGGTTTCATACTTTTGGGGATCGGCGTGATCATCTGCATGGCCTATGCGCTTTATCAGTTTGTCCAAGCTGCAGACGTACCTACGGTCATCAGGCTGGGGGTCGTGGTCATACTGGTGGGCATAGGTTTTCTGTTGCTTTCGGTAATCAAAGAAAGGTTTGAAGAGGAACAGGAGGCAAAATAAAATGTTGGTAGTTACTTCAGAGAGAGTAGAAGGAAAGAATGTAGTTGAGACCCTGGGTCTTGTCAAGGGAAATACCGTCAGGGCGAAATGGATCGGTAAGGACATTTTAGCTGCGTTGAAGAACATCGTCGGCGGAGAGCTGAGAGAATACACGGAGATGCTGAGCGAGGCTAGAGAGGAATCCCTCAACAGGATGATAAAAGAGGCAGAAAAACTGGGAGCAGACGCAGTAATAAGCGCGAGATTCATGACATCGCAGACGATGGGCGGCGCAGCAGAACTGCTGGCATATGGCACTGCGGTGAAGTTGGGATAGTGGATAAAATAATTAAAGAAATAATCCGGGATAGTC
>JAAEEL010000054.1 GCA_013415795.1 Methanocellales archaeon
CCCTGATTATCACTTTTCCGCCCTCAATAGCGGCAGATATGCCAGCGCTTTGAAGCTCGCCTACGATTGGACCTGGTTTAAAAGATGTGGGCCCTTTCTCGATTATGACATCTTTGGAAAGGATATCTCCCGGCTTTGCTGGCGCCGGTAACTTACTCTTTTCTATAAGCCTATATAACTTGAATGGGTCTATCTCAGAGAAAATCAGTGCCGTCTGATCTTCAATGAAATCTCCCATAGAATGAATTTTTTCATCCGACTCTTCCAGAGCACGTTTGATAAGCGTATTTCTCGACATTTTCAGGAGGGCCTTTCCAAGTAGATCCCTCCTCATGGATTGCAATTGTTTGGCTGGCATACCCCTCATACCAACTATTCCTATTACAGAGTGTGCCTGGACTTTTTGCTTGATGTCCTCTATCTCTTCTTTCTTCCATTCTTTCATTCAAAGCACCCTTATAGAAGGTCCCATGGTAGTTTTAACATATATAGAATGAATTTTATGTTTTTCTACCTTTGTCTCAAGTCTTTTGATGATCGCTTCAATGTTCGCTGCAATTTCCTCAGGAGCCATGGTCTCACAACCAACGATTGTGTGGAATGTAATTTTATCTTTAGACCTTATCTTGACCGTCTTTCTCAGCCTTTCTATGGGTTTGGATATATCAGCACCTGGTGGGATCGGGCTCGGCATATTTCCCCTAGGTCCGAGCACTGTGCCCAAGTTTTTACCGATGGATGGCATTAAAGAGGCTTCTGCAATAAAGAAGTCATGGTCATTGGCAAGGGTCTTGGCCCTTTTTTTGTTCTCTCCTAGCACATCGATTTGTTCTGGAAGGATTATTAGATCTGCACCCGCTTTTTCTGCATTAACTGCAAGTTCGCCTGACGCAAAAACTGCAATCTTCACGGGCTTGCCCAACCCATTTGGTAGAATTATTTCCTCATCAATCCTGTTTTGGGTATTGCTCATGTCAATATTTCGCAAGTTAATTGCCAGATCGATGCTCTCGGTAAAATTTCGTTTAACTGGCCTCTCTAGGGCTTTTTTAACAGCTTTTAATATTTCTCTCTGCGCCATTTAGTCCCTCCGTAGTGCATACGACCTACCAGTCTACTACGGTTTTGGGTTTCCTAGTTATCTAAACCTATACTTTAATCTATCGGTGCATGGTATTAATAATCTTCCTAACAGGTTATTAGCTCTAACATTTTTGAGTTCCACTGATAAATGTTCTTGTATCCCTGATGAGGATATTAGAGCCCTTTGTTAGAGAATAAAAGAGAATAGAATTAAAATTCTTCTGACTTTTATTGAATTGTAGGAGAGAGGACAAAGAGGATCATAAACACTTTAATATACAAGAGTGTCATCATACTTTCCTTGTCCGATGTCTTGGATGACTTCTTTGATTTTTTTACCTTCCATGGTGACTCCCATAGACATGCATGTTCCTAGAACTTCCTTAAAAGCATTTTTAAAGCTAAGCGATAGCATAGAATCTTTCTTCATCTTAGCAATGCGCATAACCTGCTCAAAAGAGAGATCTCCCACAAAATCAGTTCCAGGCGTAGAGGAGCCTTTCTCAATGGAAAGTTCTTGCATGATTAACGTCGATGTAGGTGGTGTTCCCACCTCTATGGACACGTTCTTTTTATTATCTATGAATAACTTTACAGGAACTTGCATTCCATTGAATTCCTTCGTTTTTTCGTTTATCTCGTCGACCACTTGTTTGATATTTATTCCAAGCGGACCCAAGGACGGTCCGAGCGGAGGGCCTGGATTTGCATTTCCTCCTGGAACTAGAACTTCTATGACCTCTACCATTTTATTCCTCCTCTTCCTTGCTTAGCACCCTTACATGATCTCCTCTTACAGTAACTGGAATGGGAACCATCGCTTCGAACAACTCAACTGTTATCTCTTCTCTGGTCTCGTCCACACGTTTAACCCTTGCTTTTTCACCTTTAAAGGGTCCTGCAATCAACTCGATGATGCTGCCTTCGGATATTCCAGTAACAGTGGGCTTAGGCGTCAAGAAATGTTCTACCTCTACCAGTGTAGTGCTTCCTTTAACCATTCCCTTGGCGTGTGGAATACCTTTAATCGCCTGATCTACGATCTCAGGAGCTGATGATTCAACTAATACGTATCCTTTAAGCTCATCAGGAACTAAAACCGCTCTTATATCATAGCCCTCTTTTCTGACAGCTTGCTCAAGTAAGTTCGCAACGGGTCTTTCTTGATTTGCAGTAGTTTTGATCACATAGATAGCTGTTTCAGTTGTCAAGGTAATATCACCCTAGTCACCCATAAATAAAAGCGGCATGCTAGTCATTAAAAGGTAAATCAAAAAACCCATCAAACCTATTAGTAGGATGCCTGCACCTGCAATCTTTGCAATCATGGTGAACTCTTCCCTGCTCGGTCTTCTGGTTAGCTTGAGAATTCTTGCGTAATCACTGAGTTTATTTGACTTATCCAATATTTACTCACCTTAAGAAATCTATACCAAATTTATGCACGGTACCTCTTGTAGCCTCTGGTTTTCCATAGATTTGAGGAGACTTTACTCCCGTGACGATGAGCATTGTCCTAACGGTACGCTCCAGTTCTGGGTCAACTTGCGCCCCCCAAATCAGTCTTGCGCTTGGATCAACGCGTCGATAAACTTCCTCTAAAGCACCCTCTGCCTCCGAAACAGACATATCTGGGCCCCCAGTAACGTTAACCAATGCTGCAGTCGCACCAGAAATGTCGATATCTAATAGAGGAGACTTCAGTGCTTTCCTTACAGATTCAGCTGCCCTATCTTCACCTTCTGCTTCTCCTAAGCCGATCATCGCCACACCACCGTTCTCCATCACTGTTCGAACGTCTGCAAAGTCAAGGTTAACTATACCTGGCTTAGTGATAAGTTCTGTGATCCCCTGGACGGCCCGCATAAGCACCTCATCAGCTACTTTAAATGCAGCTTGCAACGGCAATCTTGGCACGATCTCTAGTAATTTGTCATTTGGTACAACTATCACAGTATCGGCAATATCCCTCAAACGATCCAAGCCTGCTTCAGCATTTGTCTTTCGAACCATACCCTCTACGATAAATGGAAGTGTAACAATAGCAATCGTTAATGCTCCTTCATCTTTTGCCGCTTCAGCTACGATGGGTGATGAACCGGTACCAGTGCCGCCACCAAGACCGCATGTGACGAATACCACATCTGCGCCTTCTACGCATGCTCGGATCTCTTCTTCGCTCTCCCTAGCAGCTTCTTCTCCTATTTGGGGAACGCTACCAGCGCCAAGTCCCCTGTTTCTCTTGCCCCCTATCAAGAGTTTTTTATTGGCAACGATATTAAGCAAATGTTGGGCATCTGTGTTCAAAGCAATCAAGTCTGATCCCTTGATATCCCCTTCAACCATTCTTTGTATTGTATTGGACCCCGCACCACCACATCCTATAACAACGATGTTGGTCTTAAGTCCCTTCAATAGTTTCTCAAGCTCCTCATCGGTTTGAGGATTGCGCTTAGCTTGATTTTCCTTTTCGGATCTTGTAATCGCCTCCTCTATGATAGATTTCATTTTAATTCTCCTCCATTAACTCATAGCTTACAAGGATTTATATGTTTTTATTATCATTCTCCTTAATATCGCTTTCCTTAAGCACCGTACAATTAAGTTTGTGTATGATATGACATAAGCGATCACGTTGATGAGCATTTATTCTGGGATCAAAATATGCAAGATTTGTGCCAGATTTTTCAAATGCTTGTTTGAGCATGAATTCGTCCACCTGGTGCAAAACATGGTCAGAAAATATATGTCCAAATGCGATGTCTGAATTAAAGATCAATTTCGTCAGCCTACGTGCATAATGAGATCCACCAAGACCTATTGCTACTCTGCCTGATATAACTTTTAATGCCAAGATGGCATTTGCGATAACCTTTGCCGGAGCATCAAGGCACCATTGATTTTTTGTGCTTCCGATTTCGACATACAAAGAAGGCATATGCAAAAAAGAGGGGCCATGGTGAGTAGCTTCCATCGTGACATCATCATAGGAAGATTTTAAAGATAATAACAGAGCTTTGGCCGCATGAGGAGCGGCTACGGCCAATTCTCTTGGCCGTCCCCCAAATTTCGCCTCCGAAAAATTTCCAGTGAAATGTACTGTTAGGATGGGGCTTTTATCCTTGCCCTCATGTCGAGATATAAAAATCAGCAAATCTGATTTTATGCCATCAACTTCCATTTTTTTATCGATTCCATCTTGGCAAAGATGTGGTTCGTCGATTTCAATAAGTCTGAAATTCTTATGCTTATATCCTTTATCAGCTGGTTTCCATATTACGGCTTCCATCAACTTTTTTTGGATATTTAAGCTGGCTGGATCTTTCGAGGAGGCGATAATGGTAATGTTCATATGTTCACCTAAGATATCGACCTATTTGTCAGTCCAACGGTATATTTCAAAGCAATTGGGGTTACTATAAGTGATATTGCAACCATCAAAACTACAGCTGAAAAAATCTCGGACGATATAACTCCCATACTTTTACCTATGCTGATGATTACCACTCCAACTTCAGCTCTAGGCATCATGCCCACGCCAAATATTAAGCTGTCATAGGAATCAAAACCGACGAGCTTAGATCCTATGAAGCCACCAAGTATCTTTCCTACTAATGCGAGGATTATGAGAAGAGCTGTAAATAAGCCCGCAGCGATTAGTGCATCCAGATCAACAGATAAACCGATAAAAACGAAGAAAATTGGTACGAATATGCCATATGAAAAACCGCTGACCTTGTCTTTTACATCTCTGATCTTGGCAAATGGGAGGGTGGAGAGAATCAAACCTCCAAGAAATGCCCCTATAACTGCATGTAAACCTAATTCATCTGCTAAAAAAGCGGAAAATAATGCAACAACAATCACGCCAGAAAAGATCGCTTCTTCAACATGCATTTTTTGTATATATTTAAAGAGTTTTGGAAGAACATGTAGACCTAAGACGACCATTATGAATATGAAAGTGACTAATTTGCCCCCCATGGTCAAAATTTGACCAAATGCTATCTTAGAATACAATGCTATTTGCGTAAGAACTGCCAACGTGAAGATAGCTATTACGTCGTCCAATATGGCTGCAGATAAAATGGTTGAGCCAACTTTGGTCGATATGTACTTAAGATCTATCAATACCCTAACAGAGGCCCCTATAGAGGTCGGACAGAATGCAGCACCTATGAATAGCGACTCTAATAACGTAAAATTGAACACAGTACCCAGCAGAAAACCAAATATGAAAGGTATCATAACACCAAATATAGTAGGAGAGATTGATTGCCTGAATATGCCTTGTAATTCACGCAGATTCACCTCTTTGTATCCTGTTGTAAACAAGAGAAATATTACACCAAGTTCTGCTAAGAATTTCAGTATCTCATTATCAGGATTGACAAAGATCATGGTTCCAAGGAAGATACCTGCAAAGATTTCACCTAAAACACTTGGAAAGCCTATTCGCACAAAGAATTCGCCGAAAACCTTTGCAAAAAATAATACTAAAATTATCTGGAGAAGTATGTTCATCCTCACTACCTTACCTTGTAAATTTCATTGATTATGTCCCTTTTTGAAAGAATACCTACGAGTTTTTTATCAACTACAACACACATCCTATGGATTGAATGTTTTATCATTAAAGCAGCAGCATCTTCTAGGCGCGTATCTGGAGAAATTGTTATTGGGTGATGATCCATTATACCTTTAGCATCTTCACCTAGTAACATAGTGATTGACCGACCGAACATCGCTGAAGGCACACTTCCTATCAATAGACTCTGTAAAACTATGTCCTCGTTGACAGTTCCCAACAACTCTCCATCAGGTGTGACGACAGGGTAGCTATGATAGTGATATTTCTTGAATAACTCAAGCAAATCTTGGAGGGTATCATTTTCCCTTACGGTCACGACGTCCCTGGTCATTACATCCTTTACGTTGGTGCCGATTTCCGCTTCTGTCATGGATTAGGTTATATTGAGCATTTCTTAAAAACTTTCTTAAGTAAAGTAGCCTATTGTAAACCAATGGTTGGAATAGCATGAATGAAAAATATTGTAAGTTCAAAAAATTCGATAAGGATCGATATAATGAGGTAACTCGGTTCCTAAAGAAGCGTACGCATCTAACTGCAAGGGAATGGGCTATAGCTCGATTATGCGCAGATTTCCAACATTCTGGAAGATCAGAAATTACACGAATAGGTGCTCATCTACCAGAACTCGTGCCATTTATGAAAGAGCCTTATTCGCGACAAGCAGTTTCTATGGCAAGAGCAGCCTTTAAGAAAAAGGTTATAAGATCTGGAACCACTTTCTTTTATGCCTATTATTCTAAGCTGATATCTATGGAGGATATTATTGACATGATACATCAGATCTCAGAAAACATCGAGTACTTACTCAATGTTGAAGAGGGAGAGATTCCAAAAGGAGATGTGGACGTAGAGGTTCAGCAAGAGGTTGTAAATGTACTAAAACAGATCAACGAAGCTTTTGAAAAGTAGTTTGGATTGGTTTTACGCAAGTTGTCTGGAAAGACTATGAACCGCAAAAATTATTGAAAGATAGCAAATAAATCACTATCATTTATCCTATATTTATATAAAAATATATACGATTTACGGACGTGAGGGGATTCGAACCCCTGATCTACAGTTTAGGAGACTGTCGCCCTATCCTGGCTAGGCCACACGCCCCGTATAAACCACATATCTATGTATGCAGGTTAATAAATGAACGTGGTGTTAACTTAAGCATCTCTATAATATTATAAGGAGGTTATGTTAAATGTTATAATTAGTTAAATATTATGATTGGCTTATGTTAACCAGACCCTTATGTTAAATCTTCCCATCATAGAAATATATGAAAGGAATGTATGAAGATAGTTCGCCCCTAAACTCTGTTTTGCTTCTAAAGTAGCCATTCTTCTCTTAGATTCAGCTAAAATTAACAATTTGTATCAAGGCTATCCGAGGGAAAAAGTATTAATAGTTTATAAAGGTACTGTCAACAATCCATAAAATAGGGGGGGCATACTAGCAATAAATGAAACTAAAAAGAACTGACTACTACAAGTTATTAGTAAGACCTGTAGTAGTAGTATCAACCATTTCTGAAAAAGGAATTTCCAATGCGGCACCATTCAGCTTTAGCTCTCCCTTAAGCTTCAAACCTCCATTATATGGTTTTTCCTGTTCGCCAGAGCACCATACATGGAGGAACATAAAAGAAAACGAGGAATTCGTGGTCAACATCATTGGAAAGGACCTTGGTCCACTTATGCACGTTCTTGAGGAGAATTTTTCCTATGAGGTCAACGAGATCGAAAAGGCCGGACTGAATGAAGAAAGATCAAAAAAGATAAAGCCACCCAGAATTAGAGAGGCAATGGCGTGGTTAGAGTGCAAGTTGGAAAGTTTTGGAGAAATAGGGGATCACATATGGATCGTTGGTAGAGTTTTAGAGGCAGAAGTTAAAGATAAATTCTGGAGCGAAGTGATCGATGTAGAAACAGCAAGTCCACTGTGCCACATAAGTGGAGAGTTTTTTGCAACTGAAATGAAAATGAAGAGGTATGAAAGGGCGTTGAGATGAGATGACCATAAAGCCAGTTGAAGAGATAATTGGAGAGATAAAAGAACACTATGACGAGGACCCCAAAGGATGGCGAATCTTGAGAGGAAGAGACCAGCGAGGTCATTATGATACCTATATATCAAGCCCTAGTTTCCTATGGCATATGAAGACCGAGCTGAAGAACCCATATCAACCTGTTGGGGTGGGCTACATGGTGACAGAAGAGGTAAGCAAAAAGATTAAAATAATCATGGATGCTGGTGATCCTCTTCCTTTTGCAGAGATATATAAGCAAAAAAATGATAACTCAATAATCGCCATAGGCATTGGGAACTATTCCCCAAAATCCATGGATATGCTACGAGAAACTATTTCGAGCAAGCAGAGAAATCTAGAATCAGAACTTATATCAAGCCTCAATAAACTTCTCAATAGAGAAGGGTTATACATGGGATACATTTAGGCGTTATTTTCATTGTATTAACATAAATATTTAAGTACAGATAGTTGAATGCAAACAAGAACAGAACTCCATTCTTTAACAGACTTCTTTTTCTTTAAACTGCATAATACCATTTCAATCTTCCCTTTCGCAAACATCTATGCTTATTCCAAGAATGCCTTCGATGCGATCTATATTCTTACCACCTTTGCCTATGATCCTAGGGATGTCTTGCTCATCAAGATAGACGATCGCTTTTCCATCTGAGATCATTAAAACATCTACGTGACCACGTGCATACTTGCTAATTACTTTATAGATTTCCTTTTCTGCCAGAGACCACGCTGGTTTGCTTATGGTGTCAACAGGCATGACCACAACTTGGTCTCCATAGGAGTATATCTCGTATTCCGTACGTCCCGACTCAAAGTCCACCACATCTATAATTGGGCGAGCCAAATCCTCTTCAACCATTCCATTAGGCACTTTCACCTTGAACATCAAGTCATATACCTTGGATATTTCGCCCATGTCAATGAATACAACCGTGTCAACTATCTGCGGGATTATACCAAGCTCAACTCTTCCTATCAATCGCTGCACGGCGTCTATTGCCCTGTTGGAATGAACCACCCCCACCATTCCCACACCGGCTAGTCGCATATCCGCAAATACACGAAAGTCTGATGTCTTGCGCAACTCGTCATAGATCGTATAATCTGGTCTGACCAGAAGAAGTATATCTGCAGTAGCAGCCATGTCGTTTTCCAGAGGAGCGTACTGAGTTATCTCATCTGATATCTGAAGATCTCTAGGAGATTCCATTGTCTTCACTACATGTCCACTTTTTTGCAGAAATTCTGCTACACAGGCTGCAAAAGTAGACTTTCCCGTACCAGGAGATCCAGCAACAAGTATGCCTCTTTGCCTCTCAACTAACCTTGCTTTTAATTCTTTACAAAATCGATATTCGTCTAGCGTAACTTTCGCAATAGGGCGTACCGCCGTTATTTCCATGCCATCGGAGAAAGGCGGACTTGCTATAGCTATCCTCATAGATCCAAGCTGTACGATAGTGACTCCCCTCTTCTCAAACTCGATAAAGCCATCAGGATCGCTCTTTGCTCTTTCTAAGATCTCATGCGATATTTCACGCAGCTCCTTCTCTGTACAAGGTTGGTCTCTTATTTTAACCAATCGCATCCTTCCTACCGTTCCTCTCTTTGCCATTGGACGAACCCTGGCTTTTAGAAGCACGAACATAGTGTCATCGGTGAAGAATTTCTGGATAGAAAGAGGGCCAAACACCTCCTTCTCCGGATACAAGTAAGTAACTTCTAGCCCTTTTGCTCGAGCTACCTCTGACTGTACGATATCACTCGTTATGAAAATAGCTTTGTTCTGGACAGCTACAGTCCTGATTATGGCGTCGATCGCCCCCCTAGAAGCAAGCCTGATCTGCTCAAGCGTGGGAATTTCACCTGTGTATTCTAATGTGATCTTACCTTCTTTTGCCATCTCGTTTAATTTCTTGAGTTCATCCAATCCACTGAATCCAATATCTCTACCTTTGTTAGCCTGTGCCTCAAGTTCTGTGATCACTGCCTCTGGTATGAGAATTTGGGCTCCCTCTAACTCACCTCTC
>JAAEEL010000055.1 GCA_013415795.1 Methanocellales archaeon
GTTATGGGGATTGGTGATTCTTTCGGGATCGCTTTTTATAAATCCCAGGAATCAGCAGGATATAGGCATCCCTTAGAGGGGAACGTCTTATTGTCACTAGCCGAAAAAGACCGGAAAAATCTGATCCCGTTAGCTAAAAAGATCGATGCCTGGGGAATTACTATTTACGCGACTGAAGGAACGAGCAAAGTCCTGAATGACAATAACATTAAGAATACGGTTATTAAGAAACTACATGAGGGTCGGCCCAATATTGCCGACGCTATTGTGAAGAATGAGTTACAATTAATTATCAATACCCCTATTGGAAAAGATAGCAAGTTCGACGATAGTTATATCCGCATGATGGCTATTCAGCGTAAGATCCCTTATGTCACATCGATAGCCGCGGCTGAAGCCAGTATTCAAGGAATTGAAGCCGTAAAGAACGGGATGTATACGCCGAAATCATTGCAGGAATATCATCAAGCACTATTATGAATAGTATAAACCTGATCAACATAATAATGAAACGGAGATAGACCATGAGTGGAGTCTTTGGTGCTGTATCTAAAAAAGATTGTTCGGAAATATTGTTTTATGGGACGGATTATCATTCGCATCTTGGAACCGAATATGGATTGATGGACGTTCTATGCGAGAATGTCATCAAGGCTAGTAACATCAAATAAGTAAAGTTCGGTAAGTTCATTTGCTGCTGCCATGTACACCTCACTTATCTTTTTTTTCAGATGGCGATCTAGTTTTGGTGGCGTTGACTGACATAGACTTTTCCAATCCTTTACTCCTTTGCTACTTGCCTCTTTCTTTGCCTCTACCATATCTTTGTACCAATTTGTTCCTTTGTAGTATTGCCTCGATATCTCTTTACTTACATGTACGCCTTTGTAGGTGAATCTACATTCGTCTAAAGTTCCAACAACATCTACAACCATCGGCTTTCTATTGGGATCGAACCCAAACTCAACTTTTCCATCCTCATTTTCTAAGCCGGCTTTTGAAGCTGTTTCTGTTATAAGATCGTCGATATGTACCAGTATGTCTTTTATCTCCCCGATCTCATTATTACTCAGTCCAGCAAGTCCTTGTGCATCTGCCCAAGTGACGTATCTATCTCTTACCTCCAGTTTTGTGCTTACATCGAAAATTGGATTCTCAAGTCTCTCTCCCGGTCGAGGAAAGTGATTCAGTCCCAGATCTTCAGGCTTAAGACCTGCTTTCAGCCTATCAAAAACAGATGATCCTTCTGGCAACCCGTTTCTGTATATTATCTCGAGAGGTATCAAGAAATTAGCAAGATTTTGTTCGAATATACTATAATCATATTTGAGTTTTCCAGCCACATTGTGAGCTTTTGGAGGAAATACTCTAACTAGGCTTATTTCCATGGTGCTAGTGGGAGCTTTCAATTCACTCGTCTTAACGAGTTTTCCATCCTGTATCAATCCTCTATAATGTGTCTTTATCCCTTTTTCTTCCAATCTCTCGAAGCAGTACGCACCCATCGTACAGAGAACAGATCCTTTATTTTCTATGGGATCGGGCATCTCTCCCCAATCAAAGACAGAATATCTATCTGAAAAATGAAATCTTCCTATGCCCATCTCGCCCTTTGTGGGTTTTCTTAGAACTTCTAGGTCTTTTACGCTGCCCATCTGTTATCCTCTATTTAACTCTTCTTTGATGGCTTCGTCTGCAGCGTCGATCTCTTTTCTCTTTTTCAGTTGATAATCTCGTATCTTCTCTGTTAAGCTTTTATTCCCTATTGAAAGTACTTTTGCAGCCGATATCGCTGCTCCTTCTGGCTCTATGGTAACCAGCGAACCTACGCCGCTTGGTACTCTTAGAGAAGAATAGATATCTGCTCCACCAAATTTTTCAGAGTATGGAGGGCATGCTATGACTGGTTTGGTTGTATTTGCATCAACGAGACCACTCAGTGCATTAGACCTTCCAGCAACAGTGATATAAACACATCTTTCTAGCTTATCGTACTCCTTCAATATGCCTAAGACTTTTATTGGGGTTTTATGGGCAGAGGCCACCCTGAAATCATAATCCACTCCAAGATGATCTAGTGTTCTTCCGATTGAGCTAGAGATGTCTCGATCTTTCTTCGAACCCATTAAAATGATGACCTTATCGCTCATTGTCACTCCCCTACAAAATTATACCAATTCCTATTAAAAGTTTACAGTAGAACAATTGTAAAATTTCAGAAATATCTTAAGATATTATAACATATTTCATAATCCGTTCTCTTCCAATGTAGATGTATCTCCTATTGGAAGTCCTAGCTCTTGTGCTTTGAGAAGACGACGCATGATCTTGCCGCTCCGCGTTTTTGGTAAGCTATCTCTGAATTCCATCTCTCGTGGATATGCATGCCCTGCAAGTCGTTTCTTGATAAATTGTTTGATATCGTCCTCAAGTTCTGCAGAGGGTTTGTATTCTTTTTTTAAGGAAACGAAGGCTTTTATGATCTCCCCTCTTATGGGATCTGGTTTGCCTATCACTCCTGCTTCGACAATTGCAGGATGCTCGACTAATGCGCTTTCTACCTCGAATGGTCCTACTCTCTCACCAGCAGTTTTTATAATGTCGTCTGACCTGCCTATAAACCAAAAGTAACCATCTTCATCTATGAGTGCTACATCCCCAGAAATATACCACCCTTTTTTGAAGTAGCTCTTGTACTTCTTTGAATCTCTCCAGACAGCTTTCATCATGGAGGGCCAAGGAGGTCTTATAGCTAGGTTACCTTTCTTTCCTCTTGGTAGTTCTTTACCATTATCATCTAAGATGCTGACTTTTATACCTGGAAATGGCTTTCCCATCGATCCTGGTTTTATGGGCATACTTGGATAGTTTGCTATGAGTATGCTACCGGTTTCGGTCTGCCACCAGTTATCATGCAGCGGCAATCCAAATACATTAAGGGCCCAATGTATTGCCTCCGGATTCAAAGGCTCTCCTACTGAGCACAAGTATCTAAGACTTTCTAGATCGTAATTCTTTGGGCTGCCTTCTCCAGAACGCATTAGCATCCTTATTGCTGTGGGGGCGGTATACCATACTGTAACCTGGCGTCTCTCTATTACAGAATACCATTTCTCTGGAGAGAATCTGCCCCCATAAACGACAGAAGAAGTTCCATTGGACCATGAGCCAAGAATTCCGTATGCTATACCCGTTACCCATCCAGGGTCGGCAGTGCACCAGTATATGTCATCCTCATGTATGTCTAAAACCCATTTCATGCTAAGATGCTCTTGGAGTATTGCATAATGTGTATGAACTATACCCTTTGGTTTTCCAGTAGTGCCAGATGTATAGAGCATGAACAAAGGATCTTCTGGATCCATTTGCTCTATTTCAAAATCTCTGGAAGCTTTTTTCATCTCGACCTTATAGTCTATATCTTCGTCAGTGCCTTCACCATCTACGATAATCATGTGCTTCAGCTCTGGAAGCTTGTCTTTAATTTCGTCCACCCTTTTTTTAAGTTCAGAATTTGTGACAATTATCTTTGCACCACTGTCCCTCAATCTATCCTCCAAAGCATTTGTACCAAAAGCTGCGAATAGATTGCTGGCAATTGCTCCTGTTTTTATTATTCCAAGAAAACTTACATAAAGTTCTAGAATCCTTGGTAGGAATACGAATATCCTGTCTCCCTTACTAACATCATATTCCTTCAGAATATTGGCAAACTTATTTGAGAGATTTTTTAAGTCTAAGAAGCTATATTCCTGATGTTCTCCGTCGTCTCCATCACAATACAATGCAACTTTGTTTTTCCTCCATGTCTTAGTTTGCCGGTCTATCGCATTGTAGGCGGCGTTAAGTTTTTTTCCCTCGAACCATTCTATTTCCCCATAGAAATCATCCCAATCGAACCTTTTGTACATCTCCTCATAGTTTTTCAGGTTGGGTTCTATCTTAAATTTCTTTGGCTTTTTTATAATTTCACCCATTTATATCATATTTCCTAAATCCGGGCTTGCCCCACTCTTTTTCTTGTAAAATTCGCACTGCTTCGCCGGCCTCTTGCTCAGTGGTAACACGTGCATATATCTGCATTTTATTTACATTTACTTTTTTTCCACAAGGACAAGAACGAGTCTTTTGGTTTTTTTTGGCATAGAGAAACCTTCCACACTTACAGCGAATTAACAGGTACATCTAATTCATTACACCCCTTAAAAATCATCATCGAAAGTTGCCTGTTTTGGCTGACCTTTCAGTTCAGCATTAGAATATCCAAAATATGAGAGTATCCTAGATGTTGACGGGATGATCTGGTTATCGATGTAGTAGTCTGAGTCGATTTCATAACCTCTTTCATCTCCAATCAGATGTCCATTTTCATGACCACTAAACATATCGACTGGATATGCTCGATCTCCAATACTTCCTGATCCGCGAATGATCACGTACCCTATCTTGCTTCCCACTTCTACTAGCTTTTTGGCCCTCTTTGCTGCTCTTACATGTGCTTGTTGGGACTCATAGGAGTCTATTTTTTTTGTTAGTGTTTTGTAGATTACGAGTTTCTCCAGGGGTATCTGCCCTTCTTTTAGCAACTGAACTGTATCCTGGACCAATCTTACTGCTTTTTCAGGATCCCTTTCTTGGAGAACTACCTGGACCACTTCTGCTTGTATCTCTTTTGCTAAGGCACACCAATCCCCCCTCCTAATTTCAAGGCCTTTGACTATGATATCTCCCTCAGAAGTTAGCCCAGCATAACGCTTCTTCTTTTCAGTAAAGAATATGACTTCATAGTGGTTTTGGATATCAAGCTCCAACGGCAAGTCCTCTGATATGGTCTGAGCAAATTCCTTTGCAACGTCTAGGATGTTCTCTCCCCTTCCTTTGACAAAAAGGCTATCGGTATCCCCATATATAACTTCTAAGCCAATCTCTTCTGCTTTTTTAACCGACTCCTTTATGAAATATCGTCCCCAAGCAGTTGTGGCTTCTGCACACTCCTTTCGATACCATCGAGCAGCAGACCAACCAGTATAACCATAAAAGGCATTCGTTAGGATCTTGATCGCTTGCTGTCGAATGTCTATAAGCCTATATTCAGATGAACTCCTCTCAAGCCCCTCTAGCGCACTTTTAAGCCCATTTCTTCTTGCAACAAGTTCCTTCAGAATTTTCTTGAAAAAGCCTTCTGGCTCTTTCCGAAACCTGTGCCCAACTTCTGGGGCCTCATAATAATCTCCACCTTTCACAACAGTATCAGGAGAGATATTGAAGGATATCATTATTGACGGATACATGGCAGAAAAATCCAAACATACAACATTTTCGTGTAGACCTTTCTTCGGCTCCAGCACAAATCCGCCCACATAGGTCTCACCAACTCCACCTTTGGATGGAACCAACTCTCCGGTTTTGAAAGCCTCAGCGCTCAAAAAAGACTCAACTTGGCGCCCGCGACCCATTTTTGATACTTCATCTAAGGGTTGTCTGATCATCCGTGCGAACACATATTGCAATGGCAACATTTTCTCTGCTATGCCAAGTGTGCTTATAACATCCGCCTTTGCATACTCGTAAAGCTTAGCACGTTTCGTCGTATTTTGCCAGTATTGGTAAATCTCAGAAGGAGACAAATCTACTCTTTCGGATTTATTCATAACACCTAGGTATTCGGCTACGTTCTCTAGTGTTTTAACCTTGACACCATCTATATCTCGCCTAACAACTTGGTATAGATCGATGTTCAGACGACCGGTGATTGTGACCCTTTTTATTACACCGCCTTGAACCTGTAGGTGGCTATGGTCTTTTCCTAGTTTAAGCGAGATATCATGAATTTTTGCTCTTTGATACATATATGGCCAATCAAAATTATCTGAATTATAACCACAGATGATATCCGGATTGAATGCATATGTGAAATCGATAAATTCTTTAAGAATAGATGATTCATCCTCGGAACTCAGTATTTTAAACTCGCCCCTATTTGTAGCCACGCTTATTATGATTATGGGATCCTTCTCAGCATTTGGCATGCCACTTGGATTAGTCATCTCACAGTCAAATGCCATTATCTTAAGATCTGGGTTTCTCTCAATCTTTTGTGGTCTAACTTCGCTTGCTTCAATTGCTAAATCAGCGTATTCAATAAAAATAGGCTCTCCTTTTACAATGACTCCATCCAATGGATATAAATCGTTATCGATGATGTATCGCACTGCAAATAACACATCTGCCTCTCGAACATCGAGATTAAGATCAATAAACTGATCGCGCAGAGTTGGCACGTGTTGTGGATGACATACTATTATTTTGAAGGCTCGTATATTCTTCCCGAAGTCCCTTCTTTCTACAACTTCGATTCTCTTTGGCCGAATGGTTTCATCGTATCTTTCTGCTGTGACCCTCATCATTTCATCTATGCTGGCATTACCTATCGCATAGAAATATGGCTCAAATCTATGGTCAAAGACGATCACCTGTCGCCCTTCATCATCCTTGCACCAAAGCCTTATTATCGCCTTGCCTTCTTTGGTTATGTAATCTACATCGACCAGCCAAGCATTAATTTCCATCACACAAAAGATGATGGAGGGGGTGTTAAATACTTACGGTCAATTTTTTTAACATTAACCTATTTTATGCACAAATCAACGACTTTTGATAAAGTCTGTCGAAACAGCTACTGACATTTGAAAAAAAAATCATAAAGTTTATTGTTGTTAGGTGTAAAATAACTGCATGCAAATATCATAAGTTGAAATCCAGAAATGTAGTGGAAATAGTCGCTGATAGGTAGCTCAACTAACTCCTCTAAAACTCCAACCCAAAACATAATTCTTTTTCAATTTAGAATCGTCAACTTTTTTTCCATCTAAAACTCTCCTATAAAAC
>JAAEEL010000056.1 GCA_013415795.1 Methanocellales archaeon
ATCCGCCCATGCATGGACCACAGCATGGAGCCTCCACAACCGCACCTGCATCGATAAATTGCTCGATATATCCGGCTTTAAGAGACTTGATATATTCCTCCCTAGAGGCGGGTATGATGAGCAACCTAGTTCCTTCAGCTATGGGGCGATCTCCCAGAATACTTGCGGCTATCTGCATATCTTCAAATCTCCCATTCGTACAAGAGCCTATAAACACTTGATCGACATTTATTCCCTCTACATCTCTCACGCTCTTGACGTTATCCACACCGTGAGGACAGGCAACCTGTGGTCCCAGATCTGAGACGTTATACTCTCGAAGTTCATAGGTTGCATCCTCGTCGCTCTTCAAATGCTCCTTGAGAACGAAACCTGGAATGCGTTCCCGCACATATGCCTCCGTTTTTTCATCCGGCTCAACGATTCCGGTCGTGGCGCCCATCTCGATAGCCATATTACACATGGTCATCCTGCCTGATATGCTCATTTTTTTCATCGTGGGACCAGCATACTCACAAGCCTTATAGGTGGCACCAGAAGCACCAACATCGCCGATTAGGCGAAGTATCAGGTCCTTCGCAAATGTGAGATCCTGTAATTTGCCAGATATATCAAAAATGATAGTTTCTGGGATCCTGAACCATAGTCTTCCTGTAGCAAAGACGGATGCCATGTCAGTAGATCCAACGCCAGTGGCAAAAGTACCCAGAGCACCATAAGTGCATGTATGACTATCAGCACCAACTATCAGCTCTCCCGGCATTACATGCCCTTTTTCTGGCATAACCTGGTGACAAATTCCATCTCCAACATCATAGTTAACGATGCCTTGCTCCTTTGCAAATCGTCTGAGCAGTGCATGATTGTTGGCAGCATCCAAGGAATCAGCCGGAGCCTGATGATCAAATATTATGGCAATCCTCCTAGGATCCCAGACGCCATTTTTGCTATCAGACACTATCTGCCGAAACGACTCTACTGCAAGAAGACCAGTGATGTCGTTAACCATTGCTCTGTCCACATTAGCAAAAGCAAACTCACCCGCTTTCACAGCCCCACCAACAGCCCTGGAAAATATTTTTTCTGAAATGGTTTGCCCAGACATGATAGCCTTTCTACAGGCATCGTAGATAAAATTAATCGATGAGGGCAACTTTTAATTATCATCTCATACAACATAACCTGAAAACAATGGATGACCTTTTACAGATTTATGAGAGATTGCAGAGCCGTATCACCTTTGACGAGTTCAAAGAGAAAGTACAAGAAAAGATCGATTTAATGGGCGGACTTTGTGACGAAAAAACTGCATCAAAGCTCGTTGCACACGATCTCGGCATTCTTGATTTGATAAAAATCGATGAGATCTCGCGGGACCAAAAAAACGTGAGTTTTATGGGCAAGGTAACACAGCTGAATGAGACCCATGAATTCTCTAGGGACGATGGTTCGATTGGTAGAGTTGCAAATATTATCGTTTCGGACGAGACTGGATCGATACGAGTGGTACTATGGGATGAACTGGCTGACTTGGTTAAGGTCAACGAAATATCTGTAGGAAAGATGCTCAATATCAGGGGATATGTAAAAAATGGCTATGTTGGAATAGAGGTGAACGTAGGAAGAGAAGGCTGTCTGGAGTTCACAGAAACTGAAGTAGATATCAAAACCAAAACATATAGTATCAGCGATATCACGAGTGGTATGAGTGGAATAAACATCATAGGAAAAGTGCTTAGCATAGGGGAAATACGTGGATTCTCTCGGAAGGATGGGACAGAGGGGCTTGTCAGCAATATCACCATAGGAGATGAGACGGGCAGGATAAGGGTTGTCCTATGGGATGACCATGCCAAAGAAAAGTTTGCCCCGGAAGATGTCATCGAAATCACAAATGGATATTCTCGCGAGAACTATGGAAGAACCGAGATACAACTCGATAGGTATGGAAAGATCGAAAAGATTTCCAAAGAAGTTATTTATTGCGATCATATCACAAAGATTGCTGACATCGGGATAAATGAACCATACAACGTTATTGGCATCGTGACCGAGGTGGGAGACAAGCGAGAGTTTACCAAAGGTAACGGTTCAGCTGGAAAGGTTGCTAATATAAGAATATCTGATGATACCGATGGAATACAGGTCGTACTATGGGGCGATAACGCAGACTTAGTTGACCAGATAAATATCGGAACTCAGATAAAGATCATAGACGGATATGCTAAATCAGGTTGGAACGACAGAATAGAGCTGAATGTTGACTGGAGAAGCGAGATTAGCACTAAAGATTTATGAGATTTGGATTCTAATCTTGAATTCTAATATGAGATGAGGAAAATATTAAATGGCTAAAAAAGACCAAATTCCTAAAAAAGATTCTCTGGCAGACCTGCCTGGGGTTGGACCTGCGACCGCTGAAAAACTACTAGAGGCTGGTTTTAGTTCGATAGAGTCCGTAGCAGTCGCATCACCATCAGAATTGGCAAGCACCGCAGATGTGGGCGAGGCAACTGCTGCAAAGATCATCAACGCAGCTCGACTAAAAGCAGATATAGGTGGGTTTGAGGCTGGAGACGTAGTGCTCGAAAGAAGAAAAAAAGTGAGCAAATTAACCACAGGAAGTTCCGCATTTGATGCTTTATTAGGCGGGGGTATGGAAACCCAGGCAATAACAGAAACGTACGGTGAGTATGCATCTGGAAAAACACAAATAGCCCACCAGCTAGCTATAAACGTTCAACTACCAAGAGAACTTGGCGGGCTGGAGGGGTCTGCCATAATGATCGATACCGAGAACACATTCAGACCAGAAAGGATAGGACAAATGGCAGAGGGTGTTAGCATGGACGCAGAAGAAGTACTAAAAAACATTCACGTTGCAAGAGCATATAATTCAAATCACCAGATACTGTTGGTCAGCACCGCTTCTGAGCTGGCGGAGCAGCTAAGAGATACCGATAGACCTGTTAGACTCCTTATCATCGACTCGCTGACCGCACATTTCAGGGCAGAATACGTTGGTAGAGGCACTCTTGCCGACAGGCAGCAGAAGCTCAATAGACACCTACATGATCTCATGAGATTTGCGGATCTTAACAACGCAGTTGTCATGGTAACAAATCAGGTCTTGGCAAAGCCAGACGCATTTTTCGGGGATCCTACGCGCCCAATAGGGGGGCATATTCTTGGTCATACTGCAACCTTCAGAATCTATCTAAGAAGATCGAAGGGTGAGAAACGGATTGCAAGACTGGTTGATTCACCATACCTGCCAGAGGGGGAAGCAGTTTTCTCTGTCATGACGGAAGGAATCAAGGATTGAAGGCACTCGTTCTAGATATCGATGGAACGATTACACATCGAGACAGAAAAATCGATTGTAGGGCTGTAGAAGTCATTCGACGCATAAGAGTACCAGTTATTCTCGCCACGGGAAACACGGTCTGCTTTGCCACTACTACGTCAAGACTTATTGGCATCGGTGGCATGGTGATAGCCGAGAACGGCGGTGTGGTGAAGGCTGGTTATGATGAAGAAGAACATATCATCGGAGATATTTCTCCATGCATACGCGCATTTGAGATTTTAAAGAAACATTTCGATCTTGAGAAACTGGATCCATCTTACAGAAGAACTGAAATCGCAGTAAGGCGAAACTTTGACTTGGATAAGGCAAGGACTATACTATCTGGAACAGAGTTAGAAAAAGAGGTAGATATAGTAGATAGCGGATTTGCTTTACACATAAAAAACAGGAAAGTCAACAAGGGAGTTGGCCTGAAAAAGCTCGCAGAATTGTTTTACTGGTCTGTTAAAGACGTCGCAGTGATCGGCGACTCTGAAAACGATGTCGAAATGTTTGAGGTTGCAGGACTCGGTATAGCAGTTGGAAACGCAGATGATAAGCTGAAAGAGATAGCAGATTTTGTTACAAAAAAGGAATATGGCGCCGGATTTGTCGAGGCGATGGAATTTTTATTCCCCAAACTCATACAATCCCATTACAAGCATGATTGCACCTATCATCAGCAAGATGATGCCGATGACACCTTTTATGAAAGATAATAACTCATATCGAAAGAACCATATCCCAGATATGCCTAACAAAACTAAAACCACTCCCAACAAGATCCATATATACTTGTTCATATACGTCCACCACCCCTAAGATGTGGTTTCAGTCGTCTGCGTCTTTAAGTCAACCACTATATAGTCTTTCATAGCACGAACTGCTTCAAAGGAGACCAGTACGAAGTTATCCTCTGTTCTGAAGCCAGTGGCGTCAAATGCCATGTCTGGCTTTATAACAAGGTCTACCAAAGCTCCGGTATGAAGATCGACCACCAAGTTTTGCATAGTGCCAATATTCGATCCATCGATACCCATGACTTTTTTGTCAGACAAATTTTTTGCGAAACTCCTCACCATTAGACTCCCCCTCCGCTTATCTATCTATATCATATATAAGACTTCGTCTCTTTGAGATGTGACGTCCGATATATTTAATGGTTGGAACATAAAAACTATGGATGATGAAAGCGGTTGTATTTAATCCATTCTCCGGTTTATCAGGCGACATGATCGTTGCGAGTTTATTGGACATTGGAGCTAACAAGAAGCTTGTAAAGGATGCTATGACCTCCGTTGGAGATGTTGATGTACAAATTTCCAAGGCGAACAAACTTGGCATCAGCGCAACCAAGGTAAAAGTGAAGAGCAATAACGATCAGGTAACGAGTTATAAGAAGATCATAAAAATGATAAAAGAAAGTGGGCTGGGGGATTCAGTGATTGAAGATAGCGTCTCGATATATGAAAGGATATCTGATGCAGAATCAAAAGTGTATGAGACCCCGAAGGATCGATTACGCTCTCAGGATGTAGGAGGTTTCGATGCAATCGCAGATGTGATAGGTGCATGTGCTGCTTTCCATAACCTTGGCTTGGATAAATGCGAAATATACAGCACACCGATATGTAGGTGGGAGTGGTTCGAAAATACTACTAGAGGGGGACCGCCAATAACTTCGCCTATAATAATGGAGATAATACGCAATTCGTGCCTTAATACTAAATACCGAACCGGACCTGTAGCGCAGGAGACGATAAACACTACCGGAGTGGCCATATTGGCTCATTTCATCAATGAATGCAACGTTTTCTTCCCCAAGATACAAATCAAGAGAGTGGGCTATGGTGAAGGGGGAAAACATCCCGAAATACAGAACTTACTTCGAACGGTGATCGGAGAAACGGATGAGAAGTTGATTTCAGATCGCATAGATGTATTGGAGGTAATCGTTGACGATATCACCGGCAATGCATTGGGAAACCTAATACAGGAGTTGATGAGTTCAGGGGCAAAAGATGTTGCAGTTACACCTGCAAACATAAAAAAAGGGCGACCCGGTTATATGATACGGGTGATGGCCCATCCAGCAGATACTAATAGACTGATAAAGAAGATGGTTCAAGAGAAGGGTTCCTTAAGTACGATGGTCATGCCTGTGAAAAGGCTGATCACAAATAGACAGATTATACCTACGATGATTAATATCGGCAGAAACAGAAGAGAAGTTAACGTTAAGATTGCGACCGACACCCGAGGGAGTATCTTGAATATTTCAGCTGAATTCGAGGATTGTAAAAAGGTTGCTGTAGAGTTGGGCGTTTCGGTGAAGGAAGTAATCAGAATGGCAGAATGCGTTGCTTGGAGCCGACTTTCAGGAATTGAAAAAAAGACTTACAGTTGTGAATCTAAAAAAAGATTGGATTGATGTAAATATAGTCTTAGGTATAGTCTCAGTAATACTCAAACTTGAGAGAACTCATCCATTAATTACATATCCAAAGAACGTCAAATGTGGTAATCCACAAGTATTGGGAATGAAGAGATTCATAATAATTTGTAATAATATAAAATTAGATTTTTTTTGAAGAGATGATCAACAAAATAAAAACAGAAAAGCTTGTAGACTGCGGAAACTTCTGATACATGATAAAAGTACATTAATTACTATTTTACAATCCAATGTTATTTTGGTCGATAATTTAGCCAATAAAAGAAATGGACGCCAACGAAATTGAAAAATAGTGATTTGTGATACAATAATCAAACAATATAAATGGGCCAGAGATTTATGTGTCTCCGACCGAAATGAAATATAACTTAAAATCTCCCAAACATATCAGACAAAATTGCAGATAATGCGTCTGGAAAGATTTTTTTAGCATGTATGTATCTAAAAATACAATAAATCTAAAAAATAATTTAACTTATACTAGAAAGTTATACTAGATTATACTAGAAAGTTATACTAGAAAGCAGTATATCTTAGCTATCATATGATATAAAGGGGTGAGAAGAATCAAGGTCGAGAGATACTCAAGCGGATGCAAGAAAATTGATGAGCTGTTGGGCGGTGGTTTCGAGGTAGGTACTGTGACCCAGTTATTTGGAGTGGCCGGGAGTGGCAAGACTAATATCTGCCTTCAGCTTGCAATCGAGACTGTTAAAAGAGGTAAAAAAGTAGTTTACATTGACAGCGAGGGTTTTTCACCCGAAAGATTTGGCCAGATTGCTGGAGAGGACGTGGAAAAGATCGCCAAGGATATTGTTATATATGAGCCACTGAATTTTGAGCAGCAATATTCTGCCATAAAGGACCTTGAAAAAATGATTGATGGTGTGGGGGTAATAATCCACGATTCAGCGGTATCTTTTTATAGGTTTGAGCTTGATGAGGAGCGAGGCATTGAACTAAAGCGAGAACTGGCAAACCAGATCGCTTGTCTGCTCCAACTCGCAAGAAAATACGATGTGGCCGTCGTAATCACAAACCAGATATATATGGACATCGATAATGGTAAGTTCCATCCAATAGGAGGAAACATGGTCGAGCACCTCTCCAAGGCCATCATTCAACTAGAAAAACAAGATAAGGGGAAACGACGTGCAATACTGCGAAAGCATCGATCAAGACCAGAAGGAGTCTCTTGCGAGTTCGTGTTGACGCAGGATGGAGTCAGAGATATATAAGGGAGGATCGTCGTGGGCATTTCGAAGAAAAAGAAGCGCAAGAAGATCAGGAAACATAAATTGAAAAAGAGAAGAAGAAAGATGAGATATAAGAAGAGATGATCATCGAATCACTCCCTCGTAAACGATCTCTGCTGTACCCTCCAGGAATACGTTATCGTTGATATAAACCCTCAGCAGACCGCCTTTTGTTTGGACATTTACTTTATCGCCTACTTTTCCAAGTCGACTTGCAATGACTGCACAGGCAACTGCTCCTGTACCACAGCTAAGCGTCTCATCCTCAACGCCCCTCTCATAGGTTCTTATCTTCAGATCACCATGCTCGACGAAGACGAAATTCACGTTTGTTCCCATCGGAAATACTGGGTCAAACCTAATCTTTGGTGCGATTTCTGATATAGGAAGGCTCAAATCATCCACAAATATGACAGCATGTGGAACTCCCACGTCCAAGGCAAATACCTCAAAATCATACAACTTCAACTCCGAGAATGATTCTGATACAGGCATATCCAACTTTGCCCAGACCCCCTTAGCATGTTTTCTTACCTCGGACTTAACGTCTCCAGCTAAAGTTTCTATTTGGACCTCACCCAAAATTATGTGTCCTGCCTCTATAGAATACTTCACCACACAAAAGAGACCGTTTCCACACATTTCCGCTTCACTTCCATCTGAATTGAAAATGCGCATTCTCAGGTTTGCTTGTCTTGATCTAGAGACAAAAATGACACCGTCTGCCCCCACCCCATAACGTCGATTACAGAATCTTTTCGCAAAAGCACTTTTCTCAGCCTCTGGAATTACTTCCCTGCCATATTCGTCTATCAAAATGAAGTCGTTGCCATTTCCATGTAGCTTTGTAAACAATATCATCTAAACCTCGAAGGAAGAACTTGATTCACAAGCAAATCGTCATATGATTCCTCTTTTCGTATTATGTCAACCTTGCCATGATGCACCAGCAGCTCAGCACATCTGGGTCTTCCATTGTATTGTGAACTCATCGAGAAGCCATAGGCCCCAACGTCCAGAATGGCAATCAAATCATCCTTTTCAATTTTCGGCAGAAATCGATCTCTTGCAAGAACATCACCTGATTCACAAATAGGGCCCACGATAGTGTACACGGAGGATGACTTTTCATCTGCTTTATTTGCAACCACGATTCTATGATGGGCATCATACATGGCTGGACGAATGAGAAGATTAAACCCTGCATCAACCCCAACGAAGTTCCTATATGCATGCTTCACCGTGTTAGCCTTGGTCAGGAGAATGGTTGTGTCTGCCATGATATATCTGCCCGGTTCCAATACCAACTTTGGATGGATTTCTAAAGCTTTAGTACCCTCGACAAAGACAGGGAGAATGACATCAGCAAGGTCTTTTGGCGATGGAGCAACTTCATTTTCATAGGAAATTCCCAGTCCTCCTCCGATATCGATGAACTCCAAATGGATGCCAAACCTAGCCAGCTCTTTGACCAAGTTAATCATCTTTTTGGTCGCCTCCAAAAAGGGCGACACATCAAGTATCTGTGAACCAATATGACAATGAATGCCTTCTATTTTGATGTTCTCCGTCGATTGCGCCTCTTTGTAGGTCACAATGATCTCTTTAAAGGGGATGCCAAACTTACTTTCTTTCAGTCCAGTTGCGATCTTAGGGTGTGTGCGTGGCGATATATCCGGGTTCACTCTGAAGGAAATCCCTACCAGATTATCGTACTTATGTGCTATCTCTGAGAGAGTTCTTAACTCATCCAGTGAGTCAACTGATATCCTTACATTGTTCTTAACGGCCATTTCCAGTTCTGCATCTGTCTTGGAGTTTCCGTTGAATAGTATCTTGTCAGAAGGGATTCCTGCCTTGAGAGCGCAGTGTAACTCTCCACCTGAAAATACATCAGCTCCGGCTCCTTCCTCTGCAAGTATCTTGAGAACTGTCAAATTATAGTTCGACTTGGCAGCATAATATATCTCTGCATCAGGGAAAGCCTCTTTGAACCGCCGATAATTAGCCCTGATTCTTGCTTCATTGGTTATATACAGAGGAGTACCGAATTGCTCTGACAAGGTAACAGTATCGACGCCACCCAGTATCAGATGTGAATTCTTAACTTCCAGATGCCCTCTAGTCGACATTATTCCACGATCTTTGTGATGTTAATCTCAATGATGTCCTCCGCACCACCGTCTTTTAGTTGGGGTAGAAGAGTATTGACATCCTTTTTATCCACCACCGTCTCCACCGCATAGTATGTTGAACCATACAATTTAGATATTGTCGGATTTTTCATGGCAGGCAAAACCCCCACAACAGCATCTAGATTTTCCTTTGGAACATTCATACTTAGGAGTACCTTACCACGTGCAGCTATGACTCCAAGAAGCAGGATTCTTATTTCTTCCATTGACTTTCTTTTCTCTGGATCTTTCCATGATTTCTTGTTCGCTATGAGGCTGGTAGAAGATTCAAGGATCGTCCCAATTATCTTAAGTCCATTTCTTCTCAGCGTCTCACCGGTCTCCGTCAGGTCGACGATGACGTCCATCAGCTCAGGTACCTTGGCCTCTGTCGCACCATATGAATAAAATACCCTGACAGGAATGCCTAGGTTCTGAAAATACTCCTTGGTTAGGTTCGGAAATTCTGTAGATACCCTACTGTTTGGGCTTATTTCTTTAACGTCTTTGATCCCAGATTCAATGGGCACAGCAACAACGATCTTCACAGCTCCTTCGCTCTGTTTGCTATAGGGCAAACTAGCAACCTCAATCACATCTGCACCAGATTCTCGAACCCAGTCATGACCAGAGATGCCAAGATCAAAATAACCTTCCTCAACGTATTTTGGAATTTCCTGAGGTCTCAATATTTTTACATTAACGATTCTGGGATCATCTATATGGGGATTATATCCCCTGGATGTGGCCTTTACATCAAGGTCTGCTGCCTTAAAAAGCGACAACGTCTGTTTCTCCAAACTTCCTTTTGGAAGTGCAAGATTAAGCATGATCATATCTCCAAATTGCTCATTCTTTCTACTGCATCTTTGATTTTTTCTATAGAAGTAGTTAACCCGAAACGTATATATCCTTCACCATGTTCACCGAAGCCAATGCCAGGTGTAACTACAACTCCAGCTTTGTCCAACAACAGACTTGAGAATTCCATAGAATTAAATCCGCTCGGCACAGGTGACCAGACATAGAATGTCGCTTTTGGTGGTTTTACGGATATTCCCATATTCTCCAAACCAGCAATCAAGACGTCCCGTCTTTCTTGGTAGGTCGCCCGCATTCTTGTAATACAGTCTTGAGGTCCTTTAAGAGCGCTTATACCTGCTATTTGTACGGCCCTGAACACACCAGAATCTATGTTGGTCTTTATCTTTCCTAAACCAGCAAGAACGTCAGAGTTGCCAACAGCAAATCCAAGCCTCCAACCGGTCATGTTATATGTCTTAGAAAGAGAGTGAAACTCAATTCCAACTTCCATTGCCCCCTTCGTCTCTAGGAAAGAAGGCGCTTTATATCCGTCATATGTCATCTCAGAATATGCATTATCATGGCAAACGATCAGCCCATTATCGCATGCGAAATCGACAACCTTTTTGAAGAATTTTTTGTCAGCTATAGCACTGGTGGGATTATTTGGATAATTTATGAAAATCATCTTTGCAGACCTAACTATGTCCCTTGAAATCAAATCCAGATCTGGCAAGAAACCATTTTCTGCCAACAATGGCATGATATGTGGGGTGCCCCCCGCCATTAATGTTCCCATCCGATAGACGGGGTAGGCCGGATCTGGGACTAGCGTGACATCTCCGGTATCCACGAATGCAAGGGGGACATGTGCGATGCCCTCTTTTGAGCCTATGAGGGTTAGCACTTGGTTTTCTGGGTCAAGTATAACGCCGAATTTATCAGCATACCACTGAGCCACAGATTCTCTGAAAGAAATCATGCCCTCGTAAGATGGATATCGATGCGTGCTGGAGTCCTTGACTGCATCGCATAAAGACCTTATTATATGTTCAGGCGTCGGCTGATCTGGATCCCCAATCCCAAGATCTATGACGTCTATACCTTGCTTTATTTTTTCAGATTTCAATTGATCGAGTTTTGCAAAGAGATATGATGGCAAACAACCCAGCCTATTAGCATACATCTTTATTCTCCTAAGCTTTCAGTATAAAAATACTTTTGTTATGCCCAGTAAAAGAAAACGAAATTTAGATCGATGGTGTAATAACATAAAAATTTCAATTCAACGTTTTATATCATTTGTTTGTTCCCCTATTTTTATAGCAGTTATTTACCTATCTCAATCTTCGTCAACTGAAAATTATTATGCTTTACCGAAAAAATCAAACAAGAAAAAGATTTAAATCTTTGCAAATTGGCACCATATTCAATTGACATCATCTTTATATATCCTCCGCCCCATAAAGATTCGATTTTAATATGGCAAGAAGAACGAAGAAAGAAGGGTGGAAGACCAAGAAATGGTATAATGTGATCGCTCCAGAGATGTTTGGCCACACAAGTATTGGGGAAACACCTGCTGATGAGCCCGAGAACTTAATAGGTAAAGTAATGGATACTACCCTAGGCGATATGGTAGATGATTGGTCCAAGAAAAACACTAAGATGTTATTTAAGATTTATGAAGCAGATGAAAATGGCGCAAAAACTAGATTTATCGGTCATGAAATGGCGCGCGATTATATGCGATCCTTGGTTAAAAGGAGAACTTCCAAGATCGATGCAAACATTCTCGCAACCACGCCAAATGGATATAAAGTGAGGGTCAAACCATCTTGTTTTACGGTCAGAAGAGCACGTAGAGCTCAGATAAAAACAATTAGAAAGATGATGCATGATATCGTGACTTCTAGGGCAAAAGAACTTGATTTCGCTGCATTCGTCCAAGAGATTGTGCTCGGCAAGATCGCGTCTGACATCTATAAAGAGGCAAAAGAGATTTATCCGTTGCGAAGAGTAGAGATCAAAAAAACAGAGGTCGTATATAGACCAAAAGAAGTTGTAAAGATAGAAGGTGTCCAAGCAACTGAGTAGTTTTTAAATATCAAGTAGAAAGAATAGCTACTCATGGGTATCGCTAGGAAGATACTATTAGTTGTTTTAGATGGTGTTTCAGACCGTCCACTAGATGATAAGACGCCACTTCAAATGGCGAACAAGCCGAATTTAGACTCGATAGCAAGGTTAGGCATCAATGGGATCATGGATCCCGTCGCGCCAGGAATTCGAACTGGCTCGGATGTAGCTCATTTGGCATTGTTAGGATATGACCCCTATAAAGTTTACAATGGGAGGGGGCCTCTCGAGGCTGCTGGTGTAGGCATTCAACTCAAAAAAGGTGATATCGCTTTTAGATGCAATTTTGCGACGATGAAAGATGGTATAATCGTAGATAGACGAGCAGGAAGGATGCGTGATAATTCTGAACTTGCAAAAGCGATTCAAGAGGGGGTAAAGTTGGACGCGGAACTCATATTCAAGAGATCGACCGGACATAGAGCTGCAATGGTGCTCAGGGGCAAGGGTCTTAGCTCAAATGTAACGTCTTCTGATCCAAAACACGAAGGAGAACCTGTAAAGAGCGTTCATGCAATTGGACCAGAGAGCGAGAGAACTGCTAACATCTTAAACGAATTTATTAAGCAGTCAGAGAATATCCTAGAAAATCATCCCATCAATACAGAACGGAAAAGGTCTGGAAAGCCACCAGCGAATACCATACTTATCAGGGGTGCTGGCACTGTGCAAAAAATCGAGACTTTTCCAGAGAGATACGGACTAAAAGGAGCTGTTATAGCTGCTACGGGATTAATAATTGGGATAGGAATAAGGTATGGATTAGATTATATAGAAACCGAAGGCGCCACAGGAGGTGTTGACTCTAATATCAGCGCCAAAGTCAAAAACGCCATCAATGCACTAAATGACCATGATTTCGTGCTTTTGAACATCAAAGGAGCAGATGAGTCTGGACACGACGGTCGAATCGAGGAGAAAACACAATTTATCAGTAAGATTGATAAGGCTTTTGAGCCAATAGTTGGTCTGGAAGATACTCTAGTGGTTGTGACAGCGGATCATTCAACACCCATAGCGGTAAGAGATCATTCAGCTGATCCGGTTCCAGTAATGATTAAAGGGTCCGGAATTAGGGTTGACAACGTCAGGACATACGATGAGATAAGTGCTGCCACTGGCGGTCTAAACCGCATTTGTAGCATGGATCTAATGCCAATACTTATGGATCTAATCGATAATACAAAAAAGTTTGGGGCATAATTATATAATATCTAGAGGGGAGTGGTGACATAGCAGAATTACTTCGTGCTTTCGTCATGCCAGACAACACGCAGATGGAAGATAGGTCGATTATAGTAGATGGTGATGTTCTAATAGGCAACCATTCTGAGATAAGTTATGGACTTCTTGCACGCTCCATCATAATAGGCGAACGAGTAAAAATAGATGGGGACATAGTAGCTGAGGAGAACGTCAGACTAGACCTCTGGTCAAATATAAACGGGGATGTCAGGACTAAGAAGGACGCATACATAGGTGAGCGGACCAATATAAATGGCAAATTGGTCGTGAAAGGTGATCTTGATATCGGAAATGACGTGCATATCGAGGAGGATTTTGAGGCGAAGGGGTGGATTGTGATCAGAAATCCAGTCCCAGTAATCGTTTATATTATCTTATATCTAGCCGAACTTCTACGACTCGGAGAAGGCGAGGAGGTTGATAAAATGCTGGACGAGCTGTTTTCAGAGGATAGCGAAATATTCAAAGAACGGGCACTTATAGTGCCGAATGGAACCAAGATAACTCTTGACATGATTCGAATCCCAGATAAAGCTATAATCGGAGATAACTGTCGCATGTTAGGTAACATCAGGGCCCATTCGATAGAAGTCAAGGATAACACAACGCTATTCGGTAGCATCAGAACGAGGGATGAAATAAGGATAGGTCAAAACAGTGAGATACACGGTGACTTGATCACAAGAGGCGAGGTGTATGTTGACAAAGGGAGTAGAGTAATGGGAGAGATTAACGCTGACGCAATAATAGTCCATGAAGATGCCAAGATAGATGGTGCTATGAGAGGAATAAGAGGGGTATTTCTCATGAGCGACGAAGAGGAATATGAGAATGGATCTGAGTAATTTGTTCAAACTTTTTTTGATTGGTGCGGTGCCACATTATTTTTCTTTTTCTTAAGTTTCTTAGGGAATCCAGAATAGCTTTCTTGTAAGTTTCTAACCTACATCAGAATAACTTGAAACTTTTTATATTTATATGAAAAAGAGTAATATCCTTACTTAGCTATCTTTAAGATTAATTTAAGATGGGTTAAATACAATCTCTAACCCATTATGAAAGAAGGACAAGTTTGGAAATTCGGAGATAATATTGATACGGATGCCATAATCCCCGGTAGGCATCTCACCATCAATGATCCCAAGGAATTATCAAAGTATGCATTTGAAGGTATTCTTCCAGAATTTGCAAAAAAAGTAAGATCTGGAGATATCATCGTTGCTGGAAGAAATTTTGGATGTGGTTCATCTAGGGAGCATGCACCATTAGCATTGAAGGGCGCTGGTATAAGCTGTATTATCGCAAAGTCATTTGCCAGAATCTTTTTCCGCAACGCAATCAACATCGGATTACCAGTATTAGAGTGCAACGAAATCGATAAGATTGAGGAGGGAAATGATCTCAAGGTGGACCTCGAAAAAGGAATGATACAGAATCTGACGAAAAATGAAAAATATCCTGCCACACCATTACCAGAGTTCGTAAGAAAAATAATTGATAATGGCGGATTGATAGGATATACAAAAACCATGCTGGGAAAATCAAATGACAATGTATAAAGTACCCGTTATAGGTGGAGATGGGGTTGGCCCAGAAGTCATCGAAGAGGGTAAGAAAGTTCTCAGAGCAGCAGCAGAAGTTTACGACTTTGATATAGAGTGGCTTGATTACCCCCACGGAGCCAATTACTATCTAGAAACTGGCGAGCTAATACAAGAGGATACATTGAGAGAGCTAAAAAAATATAAGGCGATATATCTTGGTGCAGTGGGAGATGAAAGAGTTAAGCCTGGAGTTTTGGAAAAGGGCATCTTGCTAGCCATAAGATTCTACTTTGACCAATACATCAATATCCGACCCATAAGGTTATTAGAGGGCATCTGGACGCCTTTGAAGAATAAGGGACCAAAAGAGATTAATTTCAAAGTCGTAAGGGAGAACACCGAGGATTTCTACATTGGAATTGGAGGTCGGGCGAGAAAGGGGTTGAGTAATTACGAGTTAGATATCATAAGAGAATTGTACAGCGTTAAATTTGGACTTGATATCGATTCCGACAGCGATGAGATAGCATATCAAGTTGGAATGATCAGCAAGGAAGGCACAGAAAGGGTCATCCGATATTCATTTGAACTGGCACAAAGCAGCAAAAAACATGTATCTAGCGCAGATAAGGCAAACGTGATATCTATGTATGAGTTCTGGAGAGAAGTCTTAGAGAGCGTAGCAGCCGATTATCCTGATGTCAAGGTTGACTTCAACTATGTGGATGCCATGGCGATGTGGTTTGTTAAGAACCCAGAGTGGTTTGACATAGTGGTGACACCAAACATGTTCGGCGATATCCTTACTGACCTCGGGGCAATGATCCAAGGAGGTATGGGATTCGCTCCTGGGGGTAACATCAATCCACAAGGTACTAGCATGTTCGAGCCAATTCATGGCTCTGCTCCAAAATACGCTGGAAAGAGCAGAGCAAATCCCATTGCTACTATATGGGCTGGAGCAATGCTTTTGGACCACCTAGGAGAAAAGGAGGCATCAAATACAATAGTAGGAGCGATAGAACAGAGCATAAGTAAGTGCAACGTCAAGACATATGACATGGGTGGCTCATTCAAAACCTCTGACGTGGGGGATGAGATCGCAAGGATCATCTTAGAAGCCCCAGTAGGGTAGCGGATATCCTTTGGGCCTGCGGTAACCTAAAAGCTGCAGATAGCCTAAGACCTGGGTTCAATTCCCAGTTGGGGCATATTAGAAATTTATGTTATGGTAATCCTGTTTACATTTTGATATTAGAGTTCAATGAGAAAATTAGAAAGTGTATTGTGAGATTAGAATATATTGTGAGATTAGAATATATCAGTTAAAAAATAAAGGGATAAATTTCGATTAGATTAATTTCTTGACTTCCTCGCTTTTAAGTGCCTCTTCTCCGTGCGCATCTTTGATATGGTC
>JAAEEL010000057.1 GCA_013415795.1 Methanocellales archaeon
ATGGTCGAAAATTTCATTAATGAGGGAGCAGCCATAAATGTCCTAGCTCGACATATAGGCGCCCGAGTGATAATAGTCGATATGGGAATTGCTACGGACATAGAGCCTCACAAAAATTTGATCAATAAAAAGATAGGTCATGGCACAAAAAACATTGCTCGAGAGGCAGCAATGAGCTATGAGGAGGCTAGAAGTTCAATTGAGGCGGGGATAGAGATATTGGAAGGAGAGCTTAAGAAAGGGGCAGATATCGTAGGAATAGGAGATATGGGTATTGGCAATACAACAGCAAGCTCTGCGATAGCCGCTGCAGTAACAGGAGAGGAAGTTGAAAGAGTTACTGGTAGAGGGACGGGAATAGATGATAGAATGCATAATAATAAAATAAGGGTGATTAAAAAGGCGTTGAAGGCTAACTCTCCAGACAAGAATGACCCCTTAGATGTTCTAGCAAAGGTTGGAGGCTTTGAGATTGGAGGGATCGCTGGAGTTGTTTTGGGCGCCGCAGCAAACGGGATACCAGTAATAATGGATGGATTTATTTCAACTGCAGGTGTCCTTCTCGCAACAGAAATCGCTCCTTTGGTCAAGCATTATGTAATAGCCTCTCACAATTCGGTTGAGATAGGCCATAGGATATTGTTAAAAAGAATGGGATTGACGCCACTGTTGGACCTGAATATGCGACTGGGGGAGGGTACAGGTGCAGCTCTTGGAATTGGCATAGTAGAAGCGAGTGTAAAGATATTGACAGAAATGGCCACCTTTGAGGATGCAGGAGTTTCAAGGGCGATAAATGATGAGGAGTAGAATTTAAGGGGTTTTTATATCTTTTTATTAGGATAGCATAATTCAACATTTGTACTAAATTCTAATTTCTTTAGAAATAGAAGAACAATACATAAATACCTTTAAAAAAACATATTTTTGGAGACATACAACAATGGATGTCTTTGATGAGTATTTGACGGAAAACGAAGAAGTCGTACATGCTATTTCTAGTGAAGATGGTAACTATCTTGGTATGACGAATAAACGGATTATTAAGCTCGGTAATCACGATTTTAAAGACGTGCGATATGGTCACATATCTTCCATTGGTTGGGAAATTACATCTAATGTTGATTTATTGATTCGTGGAATTCTTTTAATAATCGGTGGTATTATTTTATGGATTTTGGACTTTCTAGAGATTTTTGACTTACAAGAATCTGTTAATTGGATTTTTACTATATTAATTAGTATATTACTTATAGTGGGCTTGGCTTGTTTAGTGGTATATTTTCTGACAAAAAAAGGCGAACTAATAATTGCAACTGAAAATGAGAAACTAATGTATCCCTTTAAAGGTTCAAAGTCTCATACATCAGTAAAAGATGTTATTAAAACCATTAGAACATTAGATGAAATTTATTACTCAAAGTAAATTTTAATAGTTTTTTTAAAGTTTTAACGTCTTTAAATTTTTAAGTTTAATTTTTAATTCCTAAACCCATAATAGGGTGTTATTGTAGTGTATTATAAGTAAACAAAAATTTTTCTTTATCTTCAATGAGGTTTATTAAATGAACAAGAATGTTTAAATGAGATTCAGACAAAAAAATATCACTCAACCTAGATACAGTAATATGTCTAATGCTGCCACTTTTTGCCCTCACTCCTCCAAACTTAGTTTACCAATGGACCTACAACATCGCACTAAGATATGGAAGCAGATAATAAACTCCGAAAGCAATCAATATTAATCCGGCAACCTTTTTGAATAGCAGACCTGCACCCTTCGTCCTTTCTGCATAGGTCTTCATACTAACAACGCCACTGGCGATAAAGGGTAACGGAGCACCAAGAGCTAAACCATACAGGAACATGAGAAACATTCCTTGTGCTATGTTTGCTTTTACTGCGACCATCGACAGCAGTGCAATCAAAACGGGTGTGCTACAGGGGTATATAGCAATTCCGAACAGTATGCCCAGTAGAAGTGTGCCAAAGATGCCATAGGATGCCAACCTACTTCTCGCTTCAAGTATTTTAGTATTGCCACCAATATCCAAATGAATTACATCGAGCATTATCAGCCCGACAAATATAAGAATAGGGCCGATTATAGCATTCGCAGCTGTGCCAGCATACACCCTTATGGAACTGGAGCCTACAAAGGAGACCAAACCACCCATCAAAGCATATGTTAACGACCTGCCAAAGATGAATGCAAGACCTGCCAAGAAACCCTTTGAAAAACCTCTACGAGGATTTTCAGCATGTTCGGCCCCTAGGATATATCCTATAATAAGCAAATCCACCGTAATAGCACAAGGCTCTATGGAAATGATAAAGCCCGCCAATAGAACAGAAAGTATTGTGAGGTCCATGTTCCTTCGCCTCAGATTCTAGATCATACTCTCCAGTTTCTGGTGTAACAGCCTGACGAATGTATCACGGTCATCAGAATATTCAAAAGCCTCGGGAAACATCTCTCCATTGATGTATACCGCTTTAGCTTGTACATTATATTTAATAACTAAATCCGGGTTTTGTGGAGCGCATATCGCTTGAAAAGTTATCAAACCCTGAGCGAATTCTTCCCCATAATATTCTTGCAAAACCTCAAGCGTCCATTGTTCCACATTATTGCAACTAGCGCATCTCGTAGCTCCATAGAACATGAGGATCTCAAGCTTTGGGCTGCTGGTAGTTTCAGTTATGGGACTGGTGGTTTGAGGCTTGGCACTAGTGGTTTCAGGGCCGTAATCGCTTTTAGGTAAAAAAGAGAAAACAACTATTATTGAAATTACTATTGCAAAAAGTACCATCATTGTTTGCTTATTTATAGACAGTTTCATCTCAATATCCCATCCTTTGGTAATTCCGGTCTTTCGTTTGATTTATCACAAATCTCACATTCTTACATTTTCACTTCAAATCTGAAACCAGCCTTTGATCTCTTCTATGCTTGGAACTCTGCCCTGGCACTTGGTCTCATTGTTTACGACGAGGGCAGGAGTCATCATGACGCCGTATTTCATCATATCCACAATATCGGTGACCTTCTCAACTTCTGCATGGATTCCAATATCATCAATCACTTTCTTCACGTTCTCTTCCACCCTCTCGCACTTGGGGCATCCCACTCCAAGTATTTTTATTTCCATATATCCAACCCCATCTAAACGTTCTTTTTTGAGGACCCCTATTCTTTGGAGCTTCAAACCGATTCTACCCTATAATCATGTGTAGCATTAATCAGACGAATTCTTCGACTTCAAGTGTCCAGCCTTCTAGATTATCTGCAAACACTTCCACATAATAGGTTGAATTGCCTGGGAATACGTCTATCGTACCATTTTCAGCATTATGACCCATGCGCTCCGCGGATGCGAGGGGTAAGCAACAACTAACACATTGTTTATTTACCCTCCATGCAAAGAGAGAGAAAGATGCATTAGGTTCTGCTGGATCAGCTGTATAACTCCAATGTACTCGCCAAACAAGTCCCTCGATTGGAAAAGGAAACGGTTCGTTGCTAAAGTCCTCTTTTCCCGTGAAATTAGTAACACTACGCCAAGATTGTGGAGCATTGGTAACCATTGCAGTTGTAACCGTAACATCCGGCGTCTTAAGCTTTGGAGTTGGAGTAGGTGTTGGAGCAGGAGTAGGTGTTGGATTAGAGGGGGATGTAGGTATAGGAGTTGGATTAGGGGATGGTGTTGTTTTTGTTGTGGGTGTTGGAGCAGCCTCAACTTTTGGTGCTATGGGCTGGGTTGGCATTACTGGCTCATCTTCGACACATCCTGAAAACGCTACTGTTAACATGCTCAGTACTAAAACCAAAACCAATGCAATTTTCCATTTCACGGTTTTTTTATCCATTGAATACGTATATGTATTAAACATATATAATCCTTTGCTCATATTAGCTATTTTTAATATGAACTGTTAGTAACTATTTTTTCAAATATAGATTATATTTTGGTTATATTTATCACTTTAGCTTTTAGGGATCACAATCCGCCACTACTACTAAAATGATCGTATTTACGAATGCTTGGTTCAGCCGCTATGATCATCACTGGTCTCCGTTCTTTCTAGGAAAATACTTAACGTCTCGGACAATCCTTATCTTAAAAACGTTCTTCGCCAGGGTTGGTTATTGAAATCTTTTCTTTAACATTAAAAGTGTACTGGATGATTCTTCTGAAACTATCTGGTATGACGACTTCCTAAGGCTTCTCCATCAACTTCTGCGCTCCAAATCTCCAATGGGTCCTTCTCCGAAATTTGTCGGCTCAAGTTCCCTAGGAACAGGTGTCGTCTCCTCATCTTTGATCTCTACTCCCTGAGACTTAGCGTATTCTCTTATTCTCTTCAAGTCGTGGGTAACCATGAGATCTCTTAATCCAAGTATTTCGGGGACGCTAAAGCTGGTTAGGTTAACTATATACTTGTAAGGGTCTCCAAGAGCCTCGACAAATTTCTGGTAATCGCCGTCATACTGAGACAAAATTTTCTCTTTATTCTTTTCAAAGAGCTCAGTAGAAGGATAAGGAGTTATGAAGAAGGGGGCGCATTGAATACCGTTACGAACCCAAAACTTCACAGTATCATAGATGGACTCAAAAGTCTCCCCGGCATACCCAACCATGAACGCGGTGATGGGGGTAATTCCGGCTTTAATGGTCATTTCTAAGGCTTTCTGCATCTGATTGACAGTATGGGGCTTTCTTATTTCCTTGAGTCTATGTTTATTAGCACTTTCAAAACCATAGCTAATATATGTACATCCCGTTTCCTTGAGCCTAGACAGAAGCTCAGCATCTATAGTTTGAGGTCCACCTAGACATCCCCACTTAACTACACCGACCAACTCCTCCTCCTCCAGCAGATGGCAAATCTCTAAAGCCCTCTGCTTATTCGCCAAAAAGTTCTCGTCGAGAAAACTCACAAAGTCTATGGCCATCTTAATCCGTGCGTATTTTATCATGTCGACTACATATCGGGCGCTTTGCCAACGGACGGAAGGTTCAAGACGTGTTCCGTCAGGCATTAGATCACCTCCCATATAGTTATGGTGGCAGAAGGTACATTGGTAGAGGCAACCCCTCTCAGAAATGACATCAATACGTCTTTTACATTGAAGTGCTTCGTCGCTGAGTTCTAAGGGACTATTGGGAAAGTAAACTTCCTCCATAGGTAAAAGGTTCCATGCAGGGTAAGGAAGACCGTTCAATTCTTTCTCGGTCATCAAAGGTCTTAGAGGGTTCTCAATTATCTCTACCTCTCCGCGAGCCCTAGCCGCCATCATCTGTCTGATACTCCTTTCACTTTTCTTGTGGTGTTTATGATGCGTACCTGGCCAGTCCAGCAGGTCAGCTTTGTAGTAGATTCCTTCCACCGTGCCAAAGTCCCGGTCTTCTAGGTGTTTCAAGATATCAATAAAGGTCTTTTCTCCTTCGCCAATACATACCATGTCCAGTTCAGGTACCCATTCAAGCATCTCCCTAGGAACACTTGAAGCACATCCTCCTCCGGCAACAATAAGAGTGTTTGGAAGGTCTTTTCTAATCCAAGGGATGATCTCTTTTTGGAAGCCGTATGTGGTAACCAGACCCGATATCCCAATTAGATCTATTGGTTTTTCTGAAGCTTCAGATTTCAAGTATCTTCTGATTAGTTCTCGGTTAAGCCTGAAAGCGTTCGCATCTAGTATACCTACCTCAAACCCTGACCTGCATGCTAATGATGAAAGTATTCCAATCCCGTAAGGGATATGCCTCGCAGGTTCGTGGAGTAGTATCGGGCTGTTCACAAACATTATTCTAGTCACGTTTTTTCCCCTACTTTTCTAAAACATCGACTAAACACATACATTTAATCCCTGGCAATCTTACTGAGATTTTTATTTGTTCTGGCTGGGATGTTTCTTGAGGTTTGGTCGGAGTTAGCATGGAAGTTACAGGTGGGGCTGGTGCTGGCTTTGGCATCGGTGTCGGAGTAGCTTCAACTCTTGGTGCTATGGGCTGGGTTGGCATTACGGGCTCATCTTCGACACATCCTGAAAGCTTTATTGTCGGTAAGCTCAAAACTAAAATCAAAACAATTTCCCATTTCATATATTTTTTACCACCTAATATAAGTAGGGAGTTACATACATATATACATATATAAAAAGTCCTTCGCTCATATTATCAGTTTTAATACTAGCTTTGGGTAGCTCTTTGTGTCACACATAGCCAATATTTTGATTATATTTATCAATTTATCTTCGAAGTCCTGAGGAGATGTCAACAATAAGTTTACACATAAAACCTGATCTTTAGATTATGCTATCTCAAAAAAGATTATTTGTTAAGAACGTCACATTTTAAGAGTGGGTATGCAATTCGTTTAATATGCTTCTGCAAAACTATTGGCCAACATTGTTTCGCTTGCTTTCCC
>JAAEEL010000011.1 GCA_013415795.1 Methanocellales archaeon
GATTACTTAATCAACGAGAAAAGACCAAACAGAGTGAAGAAGCAGACCGGATCAAAAAAGCTTCTCCTATAGCCTGGAGACATATCAACCTCTATGGCCAGTATGAATTTTATCGGAAAGACACATCGATAGATATTGATAAAATTATTAATATTTTGGAGAAAGCTAATATTTGGAATCAATTCGTCGAAAATGAAACCGTTTAAATTAAAAGTTGTTATTTTACTTTTTTGGGGGTTGGGCAAAAATACCCCCTGTTTCGAGATGAAAGGGAAGGAGGCTTGACTTTTCCTTGATTTATTACAAAATAAGTAATACAATATATTTAAGTAAGATTAAATAATAAAGTAATACAAAAGGTATGCTTATAATGACTAAGACAAAAACCAATACAACCACCATAACCCAAAAGGGCCAAGTCACTATTCCTAAAGAGATCAGGGAATATCTAGGTTTAAAGACCAAAAATCAAGTGGAGTTTAGGATTGAAAAGGGAAAGGTGGTTATAAAACCTACTACCTCCTTGGAGACAAACTTTGGCAGGGTAAAACCCAAAAGAAAACCGGAGGATTTCAAAAAGGCAAGAAAATCCTTCGAAAAAGGGGTGGCTAATGAGGTCATTAGGGAATCTTAATCTATATGCGTTTTATAGACACTAACCTTTTACTCCGCTACCTTACAAAAGACGATGAAGAAAAGGCGCAAAAGGTTTTAAATCTTCTAAAGAAAGTAGAAAAAAACGAGGAAAAGGTTATTGCCTCATCTTTGGTTATCTTTGAAACAATTTTTACCCTGGAAAGCTATTATAAGATATCAAGACAAGAGATAAAAAATCTTCTGGCCCCTATTCTTAATTTAAGAGGTTTAAGACTTCAAGATAAAGAAGTGTACCAAGAGGCACTTGATCTTTATACCCAACAGAAGAAAATCTCTTTCGCCGATGCCTTTAATGCTACCTTTGCCATAAAGAATGGTGTCAAAGAGATTTACAGCTATGATACGGATTTTGATAAATTAGAGCAAATAAAACGTATTACTCCTAAATAACATTCATAATCTTTTTATCAGTCTTTTTTATACATCAAACTAGACGTTATTCGTATCACAAACCATAAAAGAGAAATAGAAGCAAAGAAATAATAAAAAACATTTTAGTAAAAATTAAAAATTTTTATACTACTACGTGAAAGTATAGGAAATCCTTTATTCAAAGTTGGGTGGAGTCAAGTCGATAACCCCATGATTATACTCTATAGTTTTTGTATAGTTGCCAGGCACATAAAAAAATAGGGTAACAGGTAGAAAACCCATTACCCTATTTCCCCTTAAAATCTTCTAACGGATTTCTAACGGAACATTGTAAAATAGCCTAAAAATACTTAAAATCAGAAAACACTAATATATCAGTAACTCATTGACAAACTGTATGTTGCTTTATGTCCCATTAGACTGTTTCCTCTTTAAAATCAGTCTGTTAACCACTTGGTCGACGGTTCGAGTCCGTCCCGGGGAGCTTTGAAATTCAGAAGGGTAGAATCAATAATTTCAATTGGTTCTGCCCTTTCTTTTTTATACTTGAACTAGACAACGGGAGCAAAAAAGTTAATTCTTTTTCAGGAATTATCCTGCTTACTTTAAACTAACCACCTCAACATCCATTCGATCCTTCACCTCATGTTCTGCTTCAAGAAGTCTATCAATAGCATCAAGAATCTTTGCGTGAAAATAACGCTCTCCACATTCAAGACAAACCTCTGCCTCCACATTTTCAATTATATACAATCTACCATGCAACCAATGTTGCTTTTTAACCTTTTTGTGTACTGTCTCCCCATTGCAAAATTCACAAATCATCTTTCCTCCTATAAAGCATATACTGTTATTATAATAAGATTACCATCCTCTTTAAATCTACAAATGACATGAATAGTCCTTCCATCTTCTGATGGTCCCTCTATTCTATACCTCGTCCCTCTAATATGTTGTGTGAGTTTCTTTTCAATCCTTCCTTTAAAAATTGCTTTTTCAATGTCGGTTCTATCCAAATTATCATCTACCATTTCGTCCTCTGCATGTGAAGATAAGTAATAATCCCGCTCAATAACTTTTTGTCGGATTGCTTGTATTTTTACCATTCACTTCCTCGCAGGTAGAATCGGACACCAAGATATTTTATTTACAATAAATTCGAGACTCATATTATGATAGATATACATCATTATACTAATTATAAAACATTTTTAAATATAAGACCAAAAAAATTTAGGTAATTATTAATATCTTGGAGAAAGCTCCTAAATGACCATAAACATCCTGGGTAATCTTTACATTGGCATGTCCAAGCTGCCCCCTGAATATATTTAATATTCTGACCTGCAGCAATTCTTAAAGAGACATTTGTATGCCTCAAAGAATGAAAACTTACATGGCGTAATCCTGCATTTCTCAAGGACCTGTAAAAATTTCCCGTCTACTTCCTGTCTAAATTCTTAATATCAACTAATTAAATTATAGAAGAATATGTGGAGCCGGCGATGGGAATTAAACCTACAATCCTTTTATTAGACACCAGAACTCATTGACAAACTTTAAAAGTGGTACAAAAACTGGGGGCAGGTCACCAATTTACACTCTATCTCTCCAAATAAAGTGGTGGGAAAAAATCGCTCCATAACAACTGATATTGCAGATCTGCACCGGAAATAGGCTTATATGTATAATATTGATACCAATTTAATCTCTGTCTTGCTAAATAAAATAGCAGTGATAACTCACTCGATAATAACTTGTGTTGCGACCTTGTGAAGGAAATAGACATATAAAAAGGATAGGTATAATACCAATTTAATGTCTGTTTTTCTAAATAATATCCAAGAAATGAATGTGGCCATAAGAGTTGGTATGGTGACCAGGTGGGCATAACAGGAGTATAATATGGGGGAGAATATTTCTCTTCTTCATTATCTGGTAATTCAATCGTGAAAGCATTGTTGAGTACAACATGCTCCCCGTCTGGATTAGTTACATGCAGATTATAAGTACCAGGACGGAAGCCCGCAGGGATAGTAGCCTTAATCGTATTTGAATCAATGTATTCTATGTTGGCAAATGTTTTAAATACATCGATCACCTTTAATCCTGATTCGCCATCAGCCACATAAGCATATGAGCCTATGACAAAGACACCTCTAGCAGAGTCTCTTGTATCACAGGAACCCGCAATGATGGGATTTTCTGGATCACTTATATCTATCACCTGAAGACCTGAGATATGATCAGCCACATAGGCATATGTGCCTTCGATATAGACCCGAGAGGCCCCGCCTGGTGTATTGCAAGAGCCCGCGATAACAGGGTTTTCTGGATCAGTTATGTCTATTACCTGAAGACCTGAGGCACCATCAGCCATATAGGCATAGGAGCCTGCAACATATACGCCCCAAGTACCCCTTGGTGTATCACAGGAACCCGCAATGGTGGGATTTTCTGGATCACTTATATCTATCACCTGAAGACCTGAGTGATCATCAGCCACATAGGCATATGTGTCTTTGACATGGACGCCATAAGCCCTGTCTGGTGTATTGCAAGAGCCCGCGATAACAGGGTTTTCTGGATCGCTTATGTCTATTACTTGAAGACCTGAGAGGCCATCAGCCACGTAGGCATATGTGCCTGCGACATAGACACAATAAGCATTGTATGTTGTATCACAAGATCCCTCGATGGCAGGGTTTTCTGGATCGCTTATATCTATCACCTGAAGACCTGAGCCACCATTAGCCATAAAAGCATATTTGCCTGTTACATAGACGTTTTCTGCCCTGCCTGGCGTATCACAAGATCCTGCGATGCTGGGGTTTTCAGGATTGCTTATATCTATTACCTGAAGGCCTGAAGCATCATCAGCCACATAGGCATATGTACCCGTGACATAGACGCCAAAGGCATAGTCTGGCGTATCACAAGAACCTGCAATGCTGGGATTTTCAGTATTGCTTATATCTATTACCTGAAGGCTTGCGCCATCATGAGCCACATAGGCATATGTGCCTTTGACATAAACAGCCATGGCATGGGTAAGTTGTGAAATATCACAAGAGCCTGCGATGATGGGCTTATTAGGATCGCTTATATCTATCACCTGAAGGCCTGAGGCACTATTAGCCACATAGGCATATGTATCTGTGACATAGACGCCATGGGCAGAGGATGGCGTATCACAGGACCCCACAATGGTGGGATTTTCAGGATCACTTATATCAACCACCTGAAGGCCTGAGCGGCCATCAGCCACATAGGCATATGTGCCTGTCACATGGACGCCTTCTGCTTGGTATGGTGTATTGCAAAAGCCTGAAATTTTAGGATTTTCTGGATCGCTTATATCTATCACATGAAGGCCTGAGCTACCATTAGCCACATAAGCATATGTGTCTGTCACATAAACCCCCATGGCATCGCCCGAGATATAACAAAACCCTACGATGGTAGGGTTTTCAGTATTGCTTATATCTACCACCTGAAGGCCAAAGATGCCATTAGCCACATAAGCATATGTGCCTGTCACATAAACATCATTGGCATGGAATGATCCACCACCCCAGTCTTCGCCTGGCGTTTGGCAAGAGCCCACAATGGTGGGGTTTTCTGGATCGCTTATATCTATCACATGAAGGCCGAAGACCTGGTCAGCTACATAGGCATATGTGTCTGTCACATAAACCCCCGTGGCATAGCCTGATATATCACAAGAGCCCACGACGGTAGGGTTTTTAGGATCTGTTATGTCTATCACCTGAAGCCCTAAGCCGCCATGAGCGACGTAAGCATGTATACTTTTGACATAGACTTCATAAGTTATGCCTGGCGTATCGCAAGAGCCAGTAATATATGGTCCTCCTCCATAAAGGGCTACTTTGGGCGTAGGATCAAAACCCGATCCTTTAATTGTTAAATTTGTTGAATAAATGCTGCTTCCTACCTGAGGGGTGATGGAATGAATCTCTGGAGAAGTTGCTTCTAAAACGCCGGGAAAACTCAATATAAAGAAACCAAAAAATATTAAAATTAAACATTCTATAGAGCATAACCTTTTTATCATCTTAATACTACCAAAATTCTATTTTTACATTCTCAACTATCTTCTATGTAAAAAGTATCCATCTATTTGTATTTCAGAGATTGTCCTCTGGAGACGGTATGATCTTTAACATTCTGGTTAATAGCAGGAAAAGGAATAGGTAAAGGTAGCAAGGAAGATCCAAAAAAAGTACGGTTCAACTCATATTGCAAATCAACAGGATTAATCAGATTCTATGATGATCATCAAAGCATTTAGCCTTATGTAAATTATAGTTGTTTACACAAGTTATTGTCAATTTGTATATAATATTCAACCAAACTGCTTATATGGATTTTAAAAAAATAAGGTTGCTAAAAATTGTTCAAAGTAGCTCAACCTGGTACGGCGCAAGTATTTATCCTGTATATAAAAAGCAAAAGGCCCTTTTCCATATTGCCCAAAGGGCTTGAAAGTGAAAACTGGCCCCGCTTTAAAACTGCAGATACTTACTTACCAAGAGATCCCTCAATAATCGCTTTTTGTTTTTCATTTGGTATCTTAACTAATGCCCGCAGTTTACGTTCAGTGATATATCGTTTCGGCATTGGATCACCTATTTCTTCAATTTTTTGGATGACTTCCGGGGCTAGCTTTAGCAAGCTAATAAATTGGTTGACGCGAACTCGGGATATGCCAATCTGCCGGGCAAGGTTGGCTTCGGATTTAACTCTTCCACTTTTGATCATGTGGTCATATTCCTTGGCAATGAAAATAGGATTACGTTGTGTTTTAAGTAATTTATTTGATTTTGCTGGCCTTTCAGGAAAATAAACCTTGATTGAAAAAGTTCTGTCTATTGAACAGTTTGGGGAGCCAGACTGGTGTCTGAGAGCGTATCTCAGGTTCACATAAATTGAAGAGCCCTATGTCGGGTGGATGCCCATATAGGAGTCACGATAGCAAATGGACAAAAAACGTCGCTAAGTGATTAGTGTCTGACGCAATGTTCGAAGCTCTTTTCTATTCAGTTCCTTATCAACATCAAAGCTGTATTTCCCGTATTTATTGATATGATCAAAGCGACAAGGTGAAATATGGGCCAAGTCACTGTCTTGAATATTATGCACTTCGTTTTTGAGTTGATCAATTATTGCCTGCACATAGCGTGTATTCCAAACAATTATCGCATTTGTGAGCAGAGTAAGACAACTTGTCTGATTGACTTGATCCTCGATTTGAGACTTTCTTATTTTCCCTTCATTTGCAAATAAGAGAAATTGCCTCAGGTCATGCAAAGATTCTCCTTTATTGAGCTGAATGCTTATCCTTCGTCTATAATCCTCGCTGGAAAGGTAATTTGGGATGTAAATGGATTTTATCAAACGCCCGTATTCTTGGATTGTTTTTGTTATAATGTTTTGATGGGAATAGGACTGTAGCTTGCTGATAAACAAAGAAGCGGTTACCCAACCCAGCTTGATTGAGGCTACAACTCGTAAGATATCGTCCCAGTTCTTTAAAATGAGGTCCTGGTTGATTGAGCTTTTAAGTAGTGGCTCCAAGTGATTGTAAACAACACCTTTATCGATGCGATATATTCTTTGATCCCCGATATCCCTTATTCGTGGAGAAAATTGCATTCCGAGTAAATCAAACAGAGCAAAGATCAACTCAGTATAACCAGCAGTATCCGTTGTATGTTCAACAATTTGGAGTTCGGTCTCATTATCTAATATTGCATCCAATACATATGTCGCATCTCTCGCCGTAGTGGGAATGACTTTCGAGCCATATTGAGAAAATTGATCTGATGTCCAACTATAGAAAGTCAAGCCTCGGCCATATCCAAAATATCGAGGTAAGGCGGTAGTATTTCGAGCCTTAACCGGTACAGGGAACCGCTGTCCATCTGATGAGGATAAAGTTCCCCCACCCCAAAATCTACTGAGCGGTTGATTGTATTGAAAATTAACGAGATTGTTAATAGCCGTCTGAAGTGTTTCTTCACGAAGATACCAATTTGTACACCAGGCTAATTGTCTATAGGAAATATCAGAGATTTCCGCCATCTTAGAGAGGCCAAAATTACATGCTTGTGCCATAATAGAAGCATAGAGATGAACGAGTAAATCCTTTGTCTTTGGCTGGTTACCCCCAGCATGTTCAAAATTATCAGTAAAGTGAGTCCAACTATCTACTTCGATCAAAAGATCAGTAAGTTCCACTTGAGGCAGTCTCTCAGTAATCAATTTCTGTAACTGCTTAGTGCTTTCCGACAATTCCTCAGCTTTCAATGGAGAAACGAGCAGACTTCCTTTTTCAATTCTGATATTTTCGTTGCTTGAGATTGCCTTGTTCAGTTTGAGAAAAATTTCTTCGAGGTCTTTCTGGCGTTGTTTGAGTCGTTGTTCTCCATCTTCGGGAATCCCTAATAGACGGCAAACATCAGGCCGCAAGGTTGGCCATTGATCTTTGGGAATAAGATAAGTTTCTGGATCGGCATATCGCCGACTATCCTTTATCCAGATATCACCTGAACGCAAAGCACTGCGAAGTTCCCAAAGTGCACTGATTTCATAGTATCGGCGGACTATTTTCCCTTTTTTATCTGTCAGATATGGGAGCCATGATTTCGGTGCAAAATCTAATGGAGCATTTTCTGGTATTTTTCTTTTCCCATCAGAGTTAAGCTCTTGGAGTCTTTTTAAAGCTTTCATGAGAGGATCATCTTTTTTATTTGATTGAAAGCTAATTGTTTCTAGGAATTTTGGTGTAAATTCCCGAATATAGCTATATCGGTTGGCAAGATAATCATAAAACTTATCATCTTTGGGGCGAATAAGTCTATCACATTCCTCAAGAGCAGAGAGAAGATCTTCTTTTGGCACCCGATTGTAAATGCTCTCCCTGAGTTGTAAATCGGAAACCGCAGAATCTAACAAAATGTGACCAATTTCCCGAAAAATTCTCAGTTTCTCGTTAGCCGTTTTCGCAATTGATAGACGAAATTCATTCCAATTTCTTCTAGAGCGAGCGTAGCAATCTGCCAGACATCGATCAAAAAGGTCAACAACCTCATCGATAATGTCTTCAAGTGATTGACGAAGAAAGGTGATCAAAATAGGGTATCGCCGTTGTGGTATTGCTCTTTGAAGTGCTTGATTGGTTGATTTGCGGCCTAACTGAGCCAAAGATTTTCTTCTATTGGGATTAATGGAACTGAGGTCCCAATGATCCACCCCTCCTCCCTGAAGGAAGGTAATTTTCTCAATGGCCCCTAAGATGGATTTTGGAGTATTGGATGTGGCAGCATGGCGAAGCCAAAAGAGAGGAGTTCGACCGGTAGTCTTGTTGGGAAGTAAAACCTTATCAAGAAATGTCTTTCTCTCCTCTGTTAGAAGGAAATTTAGACGTCGGTACGTTTCTTCCTGTGCCTGTTGTCTTGCGGTTATAACCATTCGTTCGAGAGAAGTTATCCCTGGACGTACAATTTTATCAATCTGCAACTTATCACATACTAACTGGAAGAGTAGTGTTGGTTTATCATGTTCAAGGGCTCTCTCCAATAACCAAGTTGAAAGAGTTGTTATGTCCTCTGAATTCGCCTTTCGGTAACCAAGATAGTTCTGGACTTCCTGAAAATGATCTGTTCGGGTATGTGCTCGATTGCCATAAGTTTTCAAAAAATCTATAGAAGCATTAATATTAAGCTGATTGGCAACGTATTCTACAATAGGAGATGGAATCGCTGTAAAGTCATCAGGGCAAAATCCAAGATATCGTAATGTACCAAGTTGAAGGGCAAACCCAAGACGATTTTGATTCTCTCTTCGCTTTTGAACCTGTTCCATATCATTACTGGAAAGAGTAAAGAAGATAATTGCATCGTTATGGGCAACCTCGTGTGGGAAGCTACTCAAGATTTCTCGTTCAGATTTTGTAAGAAACTGTCCCGGCATCAACTACCACTTATCCCAAAACTCACTGCTCACATCTTCCGGCGATAGATTTAAGTAAATTTCTGCTGTAGTAAGGTGGTCATGCCCCAGGACTTCTTGACGGGCTCAGGTTGATATGCCTTTTTGGATACTCGTTATAACAAAAGTGTGCCGTAGTATGGGGGATGACTATTCTGTTAATATTAGCTCTATTTGTTGCCAGCTTAACCATCCTTTGAATAGTACAGACACCCATATTATCCCTTTTGAGATTGGCCAGTTCAGAGACACGCAGACCTGTATCGAGCAAAGTCCAGATTAACAACCTTTCCTTATGATTTTACATACATTAGTAAAGTGGTTGACTTCATCCTGAGTCAATGGCTCACGTTTATATTGATATTGCATCATAATAAGGACACCAATAAATAATTACTTGTCGCACATTATACAGAATATGACAATTTATCGCATCTTTTAATTTTCAAAAGGGTAAAAAATTAAGGGATTATGAATTGGTAGGGTAAAGAGAGGTCGTACTTTCTGACGGAAGGCAACAACTTTATAGAAGGGCCACTTCAATACCGTCTGAATCCTTAGCGACTTTTTTTGTCCATTTGCTATCACGATTCC
>JAAEEL010000058.1 GCA_013415795.1 Methanocellales archaeon
AGAGAGATTCCATTTAAACTATTCCAGTTGACAGTGTTTTTTGATAGGGTGTTGTTGCTGCTGGAAGACTCGAGTGAGATTCCATAGAAGTTGTTCGAAGCATTGTTATCTGTTATACTACAGTGGTCTATTCCACTTCCGAGATATATCCCACTGCCAGGATAGCTGGTTGCCCCCTTAACCGTGAAACCACTTAGGTTCACGTAATCTGCCCTTACATCAAAGACGTAATCATTTGAACTTTGAGCCTGAACAAGTGTAAAATCGGAACCATTCTCAGATCGTATCGTTAAACGCTTGTTTACATCTATGTTTTCAATGTAATTCCCGTCCCTCACGATTATGGTGTCTCCAAAACTCGCTGCATTCACAGCCGCTTGTATCGTTGTATAATGATCAGGGACGTAGATTATAGATAATGAAGATACTTGATTATTCGCTGCGATAGCTATACCGTTAAGTGAACTGAACCCAACTGCAAAAATTACAAATAAAGCACAAAGCTTTGATAATCTATTTTTCATAGATTTATCCAGATATCATCCAAGTATTTACACCTTGTGGCAATATTTCTCTCTTTTAATAATGCAGTCTATCTAAACAAAAATAAATCTTTCAATAACGGGTTCTGTTTAAAATGAGGTGGGTTAGAGACCCTAGACATCTGGGTTGGACATTCTTGTTGAAACTACTAACCGAAAAAATTCTAGAGAAATCAGATTTCTCTTTTTATATCTTATACACCCATTCATATTTCCAAAACTACCTAATATACTCTATTCCTCAGACATCTTCGAAATTCTTTCAAATTCATCTCTTAGTTTTTTATAGGCATAATCCAATTCTTCTGCCTTGGTTTCCAAATTTTTAAAGTGAGTTCTGTAAAAAACTCGCCACACCTCATCGACCTCGCCGAACCGTTGTGAAAGCCCGATGAGACTGTTCCTCACGTTTTCTGCATCCTCTGAAAGTTTCTTTGCATGAACACCAGCCTTTATGAGTTCAATTTTATGAGAAAGTGTCAGTGGAGATACCACCTGAACTCCCCTTTTAGTATAGTCTCGCAGCATATCAAACGCCTCATTTACCAAGAAATAGTAAATTCCTTCAGATGGGATGTAGGCAAAAGCAAACTCTGCAGATCCCTTTTCCGGGCATACATAGTCGCAGGCTATCTTGTCGAGATGGCCCTGGATATCCCTTATAAATTGTTTTTTGAAAACCTCTTTTTCTTTGACATCTTCTGCATCTAACATCTTTCCAAAGTTATACAAAGGAAACTTGGAGTCTATGCAGATGATCCCAACAGTTGACCTTATGTATGCATCTGGAATCTTCCCGTCAAGGGTTCGCTCTCTGATACCATACATATCCTGTGGAAGCTGGTCTGAAAATATCGTCTCCATGGATAACTCCCCGAAAGACGCTCTTTCTGTGGGCACCCGAAGCATTTGCTCAAAGGATTTGTAACCATCTCTAATGTCTTTGGCATGGATTTCCACTGCACCTATTTTTTCATCTAAACCCAATTTTATCCAGGTGCCTGATATTGCTGCTTCCACGTCCTTCGGTTCAACTTTTTTGCTTTTCAAAGTCAAAAAAATCAATAAAATTAAAAGAATCACGATGATTGCAAGTAAACTCTCTATCATCATCTTTTATCCCCTCCTCTTTTATTGTTTTATTTTGTGCTTTATTTACATATAAAAACATTCGATACTTGCATTGACAGAATTTGTTGCCTTAAGCTGAAGCATAAGCTTAAATATCGTCTGAAAAAGAACTATTTCAGAGGCTGATACGATGGTGTTTTACGATATTGCCGCACCAGCATTTCTTACAATCGCATTTATACTAGAGCTTTTGGGAATAATAGTAATATGCTATGGGGTCGGAATCTACACTATAAAGCTGATCAGACAGTCTCCTAAGGGCTTAGCAATCAGCCACGAGCTAGCTAGCTATCTGATGCTTTCACTGGACTACATGCTCGGAGCCGAGATAATAAGGACTGTCGTCGCTAGGACCATTGAGGAGCTAACCATAGTGGGTACTATCATAGTTCTGAGAGGTGCCCTAGGATATATCATTAGTCAAGAGGTAAAAGAATAGACTGACTGATTATACCATCTTCTTCTTCGAGAGGAACTCTGCATTCAGCACAGAAGCGCCTGCAGCCCCCCTGATGGTGTTGTGTCCCACTGCGATATATTTTATACCTTCTCTGATTCTACCCACAGAAACGCTCATGCCATTGCCAGCATCTCTGTCCAGTCTTGGTTGAGGTCTATCCTCTGAATCGTGCACAATTATTGATTTTTCTGGCGCGGTAGGAAGGCCCTTAACCTCATCGCATCTGAATCCACGAAATGCACTCTTAACCTCTTTCGGCGTTGGGTCTTCTCTCATTATAGCCCATATCGCCTCGGTATGTCCGTCCATCACAGGAACCCTGTGACAACTTGCGCTTACCGAGAAATCGGCATTTTTCACCCTAGAACCATCGAATTCACCCAGGATCTTCTGTGATTCGGATTCCACCTTTTCCTCCTCGCCACCTATGTACGGAACGATGTTATCGAGGATTGCCATTGAGGTTACTCCTTCATAACCAGCGCCTGAGACGGCTTGCATGGTTGCAACATATAATTTCTCTATATCGAATTGCATCAAAGGTCCTAGTGTGAGTGCCATCACAATGGTCGTGCAATTGGGATTGGTGACTATGTATCCATCCCAATTGCGATTATCTCTTTGTATCTCTATCAAGCCTAGGTGATCTGGGTTGATCTCCGGTATCATGAGGGGTACGTCGCTCTCCATTCTGTAGGAACTGGCGTTGCTGGCTACCACAAATCCAGCTTCTGCGAATTTGGGCTCCACATATTTCGCGATGGAGGCAGGCAGAGCTGAGAAAACGATGTCTGCGTCTACCCCATCTGGCGAGGTTGGCAAAATCTTCAGGTCTTTTACACTGTCGGGTAGAGGTACATCCAGTCGCCATCTTGCTATTTCTCCGTATTTTTTGCCTGCGCTCCTGTCTGATGCGGTCAGTGTTGTCAATTCAAACCACGGATGATCCGCTAGTAGCTGGACGAACCGCTGACCAACTGCTCCGGTCGCACCGAGTATTCCTACTTTGATCATAATTAAATCACACCTTCCGTATTGACACAAATCCTAAATTTGAAAGAACATATATACAATGGTTAACTGACGCTTTTTCTTCTTTATATTTTATTTTATCTTACCTATATCCCAAGGACATCCTCCATAGAATTGATTCCCTTCTTCGCATTGACGACCCACCTTATTGCTCGCATGGTACCAGAGGCAAAAGCCTGCCTACTGTTTGCCCTATGTATGATCTCCATCCTTTCGCCATCTCCAGCAAATAGGACCAGATGGTCGCCGACGACGTCTCCGCCTCTGACAGCATGGATCCCTATCTCGTCCCCTCTCTTACAAAGCCCTTCTCGGCCATATATAGTTTTTTTACCGCCCAAGGCATCGCTTATTATCTTTGCTGAGCGCGTTGCAGTACCACTGGGAGCATCCTTTTTGTGCCGATGGTGGGTCTCGACAATCTCAACATCATAGTTCTTTAGATGTTTGGCTGCCTCTCCTATCATCTTCCAAAACACGTTCACACCAACAGAGAAGTTTGGAGATATGACTGCTGCTACTTTTTTGTCGATAGCAATCTCCATTTGGGCTTGCTGCCTAGGTGTGAATCCTGTGGTGCCTATGACCAAATTAACGCCATGCTCCGCCGCAGATATCACATTCTCTACCGCTCCACTTGCAGTGGTGAAATCAACCAAAACATCTGGCTTTTTTTTTGTGAACACTTCATGGGCATCTTTTATGTCTGAAACTTTTATGCCTCCTAAATTGGTGCCCACATTCTTGACGTCAAACGCTGCAACCAACTCCATGTCCTCTTCTTCCAGTACGTTATTTATTATCAATGAACCCATACGTCCGCAGGCGCCAGTGACTGCGACTTTGATCATAAAATCACCAACGACTCCAAAACGCCCCGTAGCTTTGTTGCACTGTCTTCACTAAGCGGAGATAATGGAAGTCGAAGTCCTCCCGCAGCTAAGCCTCTCCAACCCATTGCGGTCTTAACAGGAATAGGATTTGTCTCCAGAAACAGGGCACGGAATAAAGGTGAGAGGACGTGATGCAGTTCTCTGGCTCTGTCTAGCCTGCCATCCAAAAAAGCAATAACCATGTCACTCACTTGCCTTGGAATAATATTGGCAGCAACTGATATCACTCCCTTGCCGCCCAATGCCATGATTGGTAGTGTTAGCGAATCATCCCCGGAAATCACGATGAAATCCGTATCACTTGTTAATTCGATTATCTTAGAAACTTGGTTAATATCTCCACTGGCTTCCTTAATACCGATGATATTCTCCACTTTTGCGAGTTCAGCCACAACATCTGCAATCATGTTTTTTCCTGTCCTGGATGGAACGTTATACAGTATGATTGGAATGTCACATTTTTCTGCGACCGTCTTATAATGCATGATTAAGCCCGCATCGGTTGGTTTATTATAATATGGTGTGATCAGCATCGCCGCATCTGCACCAGCATCTTTTGCATATTTTGTGAGTTCAATTGCCTCTTTAGTATTATTTGATCCCGTTCCAGCTATGACCGGTACACTGGACACTTCTATGGAAACATCGATGACCCTCTTCTGCTCTTGGTGTGAGAGCGTAGCTGCCTCTCCTGTACATCCAGCTGGAACGATCCCAGAGACTCCATTCTCTATGGCAAAATTGATGTTCGAGCGCAAACCGTCCTCATCCACTTCATCATCTTTGGTGAATGGTGTAATAAGCGCTGGAAATACTCCTTCAAACATTTTTCACCTCACTTTCTTATGTTTTAATTTGTTGGTTATGTATCCTGTGACCCTATTTCTTATCACCGTGCTTTTGATATCCGTATGTTCATATACATGCTTCTTATTCTCCTCGAAATCCGCTCCAAATTCATCTGGATACTTTTTTATCAGTTTGCTCCCGATGCTTTTGATATATGTTGGTTTAACACCCATTCTTTCTCATCCTTTAACCTTATTTATCGTTTTGCTATTTTAATCACTTTTTGGGCGACATCTGTAGCAGAAAATCCCAGAACTCTTATCATCGCCTCTTTTCCAACGCTGCCCAGATCATAAACGATATCTGGGACGGATCCAAATTCTTTTATCGCAGTATGAATACCCCATTCCATTGTTTTCATGCCTTTTGGTTCTACTCCTCTGTCAAAAGAAGCAATGGCCAATCCCAATTTTTTGCACCTTGATAGGACATCTGGCCCATATTTTATGTTCATTCCGCCTCTAAACTCTCCATTAAATTGCATTGTTTCAAGAATAAACCTTGCGACATGGTTGCTTGCGCCAAAATCAACTTCTAACGTGGCTCTTGATCCATCTATGCGCACGATCCTTCCCCTGACAGCTGCCACGTCTCTTACCGAATAAGCACCCTTGATAGCCATCCCAATATTGCTTCCAACTTCTGGAATTAGGCTTGAGAATTCATCACATTTTTCCAGTAAAGCAACAGCTTTACGCACATCTTTCAGCACATTGTATCTTTCGGCTCCATCAAGAATCAAACCTAAGGGATTTACCATAATCATGCTGTTATCCCTCCCAACATTCAGTCCAGTCCTGATGGAGGATGTGACGAAATCCTTTGCCTTTGTGGCAGCATTTTTAAGATCATGCCCATTTGCTAGGTATGCTGCTATGGCGGCCGAATATGTGCAACCAGTACCGTGTGCGCCTCTTTCCATTCTCTCTCCTCCGATCAATTTAAATCCGCCATCGTATAACACATCAATGCCATCAATATGCCCTCCTGTGACTATTACTGCATTGGCGCCCAGATTGTGTATTTTTGTTGCAGCTTTTTTTGCGCTTTCTTGATCGATAACCTTCGTATCAGCGATAACACCCGCCTCAAAGGCGTTTGGCGTTACAACTGTTGCCAGGGGAAATAATTCATCTACCATGGCTGATATTGCATCTCGCCGAAGCAAAGATCCTCCAGCCTCTGCTACCATGACCGGGTCGACGACCAATGGTACCTTGTATTTTCTTATCTTTTTTGCTATGGCTCTTATTATATCATCGGAATATAACATGCCAGTTTTTGCATAATCCACATTAAAATCGCTAACTACGGATTCTATTTGGTCCACGATGAACTCCACTGGCAAATCATGGATTTTATGAACTCCGAGTGTATTTTGTGCTGTTATCGCAGTAATTGCACAGGTTCCGTGTATGCCTAATGCGGCAAATGTCTTCAAGTCTGCTTGTATTCCAGCACCACCCCCGCTATCAGAGCCCGCTATGCTAATTATGCACCTCATGTAAAACACTAGAGAATAGGGCTTATTACTTAAAGGAATATCTTGTTATGTTATATGGAACGGAAAAGATATGGAAAAGGATGTTATAACAATCCCTTACAAATTAATAGTCCTCGATATGGATGGAACACTCCTTTACGATAGGACCATCTATGCTTTAGCAGCAGAGCTGGATTTTGAAGAACATCTGCACAAAATCATCAAATCAAATCAGCAGGGATTTGAAAAGACCATTGAGATTGCCAAACTTCTCAGAGGGCTGTCTGTTAAACGTTTCTTAGATGTATTCGATAAAATTCCTTTTCGAGCGGGTGCCCAAAAAGTTATCAATGCAACTAAGGCAGCTGGCATGATGACAGTTATAGCGACAGATAGTTACCAACTGGCTG
>JAAEEL010000059.1 GCA_013415795.1 Methanocellales archaeon
GCTGATGGTGAAAAGGCACTCAAAATAGATGATTTAGAGGAAAAAGGATATGGTAGGAAGGAGAGTTGTAGATATTGCGACACGAACATTCCAAGGATGGCAGACCTTGCATGCGGGAACTGGGGACTTCCTTCAGATAAGATGGGTAAGGCGACGTTTGTAGAAGTTATTACAGATAAAGGAGAGGAAATATTTCAAAACGCAGTGGACACGGGATATATTGAATTCGAGCAAGCATCTGATAAAGCAATCGAGCTTAGAGATAAGATAGACAAGGTGATGAAAGACCTCGCTGAGAAATGGCATAAAAGGCTATTTGAGCAGATTGACGGACTTTCGGATCCAGAAAGGTTGGCTTTTTATTTAGATGCTCTCCGCAGTTGCATCGGTTGCGGGGCCTGCAGGAAGGTATGTCCTGTCTGTGCATGTGGGGATAGCGCAAAGTGTCTCATAGAAGGCGATTCAAACTATAAAATCCCACTTTTCCTTATGGTAAGGCTGCTTCACCTGATGGACTCTTGCATTGGATGCGGTCGGTGTGAGGATGTCTGCCCAGCGGGTATACCGTTAACTTTAATTCACAGAAGATTTGCAGAGAGAATGCAAAATAAATTAGGATATGTGCCTGGTATTGATCTATATACGCCGCCCTACTTTGAAGCTGAGTTGAGGGAGGATTCATGAGAAAAATTGACGTGAAATTAATATCCGGAAGGAGCATTGAGCAGGGAATCCAGATAGAAAACAAGATGTCGAGCGAATATTGTGATGTAGCAGCAGTCTGTGAACTGAATGAAAAGGATATTTCCAAACTAGGCATAAAGGATCAAGCCAACGTCACTATAAAGTCAAAATTCGGAGATGTTGTAGTCCGTGCAAGGACCGACAATAGAAATCCTCCAGGAATAGCTTTCATTCCCATAGGACCCTGGGCCAATGCGGTTATAGGCCCGGTTACTGGAGGCTGTGGAACGCCACAATTTAAAGGCGTTGACGTTGAAGTAATGTTAACATTTGATTCAGTATTATCGATAAAGGAGTTGTTGGGGGTTATATGATCATAACAGATGTGCTGTGCCCATTCTGCGGTGACTTATGTGACGACATCATCGTCGAAGTAGAGAATAATAAGATCATCGAGGTGAAGGAGGCATGTGAAACAGGTGTGAGCAAGATGATGGGGCACGAGAGAATTGCAGCACCCATGATCCGAGAGAACGGCAAGCTGAGAGAAACTACCTATGAAGAGGCTATAAATAAGGCAGCCAAGATTCTTGTAAACTCGCTGAGACCCTTAATTTATGGTTGGGGTTCCACAACCTGTGAAGCGGATGAAAAAGGAATTGAACTTGCAGAGAAACTTGGTGCAATCATCGATAACACTACTTCTGTGTGCCACGCTCCTTCGGTTTTAGCTCTTCAAAACGTCGGGCTGCCATCCTGTACACTTGGTCAGATAAAAAACAGAGCAGACCTGATCATTTACTGGGGCTCTAATCAGGCGGAAGCACATCCCAGACATATGAGTAAGTACACAAGTTTTTCGAAAGGGCTTTTTACCAAGGAAGGTAGAAAAGGAAAGCATGTGCTGGTTTTTGATGTCCGCAAAACGACCACAGCAGAAGTAGCAGATGATTTTATACAACTCGATCCTGGAGAGGACTATCGCGTGCTATCTGCCCTTAGAATGATCCTGGCAGGAGGAGAGGATATCGTTCCCTCTTGCGTAGGAGGCGTGCCCAAGGAGAAATTGATTGAAATCGTGGATAGGATGAAAAGTAGCAGATTTGGTGTCCTCTTTTTTGGCATGGGTTTAACGCAATCTAGGGGGAAACCCTACAATGTCGCCAACGCAATATCTTTGGTGAGAGAACTTAATGCCCATACGAAATTTGCGGTGATACCCATGAGGGGGCACTTCAATGTCACAGGCTTCAACCAAGTGTGTGCATGGGCGACAGGATTTGCTTTCGCAGTCGACTTTGCCAGGGGTCAACCCTGGTACAATCCTGGTGAAACATCCTCAGTTGACGTTCTGAACAGAGGAGAGTGTGACTCTGCCCTAATAATAGCATCCGATCCCGCTGCGCATTTTCCAAGAAAATGTGTAGAACATCTGAAAAAGATACCTCTTATTCAAATAGATCCATGCCCTGGTCCTACTACAGAGCTAGCAGATGTTGTGATACCAGTAGCCATAACTGGAATCGAGGTTGAAGGAACGGCATATAGAATGGATGGAGTGCCATTAAGGTTGAGAAAAATAATAGAGCCAAGTCACTTGTCGGATGAAGAAATTTTGAGCAGAATACTGGATAAAGTCAGGGAGCTAAGAGGCGATTAAAATGGAGCTGTTGATCAAAAATGGCATCATATATGATCCTCTCAACCGTATTGGCGGGGAAAAGATGGACATCCTCGTCAAGGATGGTAAGATAGTATCAAGGGTGAAAAATCCGAAGGTAATCGATGCCGGTGGTAGATTAGTAATGCCTGGGGGCGTTGACATGCATACCCATATAGCTGGCGGCAAGATAAATGTTGGGCGCATGCTGAGGCCAGAAGACGGAAGGAGAGGCATTGAGCCCAGAAGAAAACTCACCAGGGTCTGTACGGGGTATTCCGTGCCAAACACTTTTGCTACAGGGTATAGGTATGCAAAGATGGGATACACCACGACCTTTGAGCCTGCAATGCCACCTTTGCTAGCAAGACATACTCATGAAGAGTTCAGAGCTATTCCAATGGTTGATAAGGGCGGCATTCCTTTGCTTGATAACCACTGGCTAATCATGGAATACATTAAATCCGGCGATATGGATAAGTTAACGGCATTTATCGCATGGATGATGAATGCCACGAAAGGATATGGAATTAAAATTGTTAATCCAGGAGGAGCTGAGGCATGGGGATGGGGCAAAAATGTGAAGAGTTTAGACGATATAGTACCCAATTTTGACATAACACCAGCTGAAATCATTCATGGTCTAGCAGAGGCAAACGAACGATTGAACTTACCCCACTCAATCCATATACATTGTAACAATCTTGGACATCCTGGTAACTATGATACCACTTTAGCAACTTTCGATCTGGTCAAGGATGTCGCCTCTGAGAAGAGGCAGGTAATGCATGCAACTCATGTCCAGTACCATTCTTACGGGGGATCAACATGGGCAGATATGGATTCAAAGGCGGATGAAATTGCTAAGTATATTAATTCTCACGATCATGTGACAATCGATCCAGGGCAGGTGATGTTTGGGGATACAACGACCATGACTGCAGACGGTCCGATGGAGCATGAATTGCACATGATGTCCAAGAGAAAATGGACCAATAAAGACGTCGAGCTTGAGACGGGTTCAGGAATCATACCTGTCTTTTATTCTCGAAAAGTTTCGATCAACTCTATTCAATGGGCTATTGGGTTGGAGCTAGCTTTACTCATAAAAAGCCCGTGGAAGACCGCACTCACAACAGATCATCCGAACGGAGCTCCGTTCACACGCTACCCAGAAATAATATCCTTGTTGATGAGTGAAAAGAGAAGAGAAGAAGCTTTAAGAAACGTACACGATGCGATTAACAAGAGGGCGATCATAGCCTCAATTGATAGAGAGTTAAATTGGGAGGATATAACAATAATGACGAGAGCTGCGCCATCAAAGATTCTTGGCCTTGATAAATATGGAAAAGGTCAACTTGGTATAGGTGCTGATGCCGACATCTCAATATATGACATCTCACCAGAGGAGGAAGACCCGAGGAAAATCCAATCAGCCCTTTCACATGCAAAGTACACAATAAAAGGTGGAGAGATCGTCGTAAAGGACGGAGAGATCGTTGCAGTTCCAGAGGGAAGGACATATTGGGTCAACCCAGAATTTGACGGAGAAACTACAAAGGACATGCTTGATGACCTGGCAGTGAAGTTTAAGGAGTACTACTCGGTAAACCTAGCGAACTATCCCGTGCAGGATGCATATGTACCACATCCGGTAGAAATAAAAACAAAGGTGTAAAAATGCTAGTTAAACTAACCCCTAAGAAGGCCTTCAGGATACCTGTGGAGGCCGAGAACATAAAACCAGATAACTTTGCTGGAAAAGGTAAAAGCGGAATAGAATCGATTACAGTTTGTCATGGAAATAAAGAGGTTATATTGGGTTCCCTTTTTGATGTCGAGGTTAAGGGGGTTGGCAATGAGAAAGAAACCAAAATATTAATCGATGGTGACGCATCCAGAATAAAGAGAATAGGCGAGAGGATGACCTCGGGTGAGATAACAATAAACGGCAACGTTGACATGCATTGTGGTGCTCTGATGTCAGGCGGGAAGATAATTGTTAATGGCGATGCGGATGCTTGGGCCGGTAGGGAGATGAGGGGCGGTGAGATAATGGTGGAGGGCAATGCTGGCCATTACCTCGGAGCAGGATACTGGGGCGTCGAAAAAGGCCTGAGATGCGGAATAATCCGTGTGAAAGGCAATGCAGGAGATTATGTTGGCGAACATATGGCGGGCGGAGAGATCGTTGTTCAGGGAAGCGCAGGTTTATTGCCTGGTTTGAACATGTCAGGCGGAAAAATAATGATCGAGGGCGATGCTATACTACCCTGCGGTGAAATGAAAAAGGGCATAATGATAATAAAAGGAAAAATATTGGAGATGCTGCCATCTTTCAGGTTCGATGGAACGGAAGTTATAGATTCCATCGAACTAAAGAAATTTACCGGCGATCTAGCCATAGGTGGGTCAGGAACCCTTTACGCTAATTTCGTATCCGAGGAATAACGATGCTGGAAAATCCTGATGTTATAGATGCGAGTAACTTAGATCCAACTTTTAAATATGATATCTCAACTCAATTAGGCGGAGAGAATATCAAGCGTTGTTTCCAGTGTGGCACATGCGTGGCAAGTTGTCCCATCTGGACAATTGATGAGGGGTTCAATCCCCGAAAAATCATTAGAATGGCATTGTTGGGTATGAAGGAAGAAGTGCTATCCAGCGAGTTCATATGGTTTTGCTCTCGTTGTTACGCATGTTATGAGCAGTGTCCACAGGATGTGAGGATTACAGAGCTTATGGGCGCTATAGCGAGCATAGCTGAAAGAGAGGAAAAAGATGGGAACATAAAAATAAGAAGCACGAAGCCAATCTTAGATAAGGCATTCGTCAATTCCATAAGAAAATATGGTAGAAACTTTGAGACAGAGACCATCATAAGTGGAGTGCTCGCCACAAAAGGAATAAAGGGTTTATTATCCTACGTTTCTGATGGATTTGCCATGCTAAGAAAACGAAAACTCGGCTTTCGTCCCGAGAAGGTCAAAGAACTGGGACAGATAGGCGGCATATTTGAGGCTTTAGAGGAAAAATGAATCTTGCATATACTTTTGCATACTATCCTGGTTGCTACCTTCATGCAAGTGCTGGCGAGTATGATATGTCCACGATGGCGGTCTGCGAGTTATTGGGTATTCAACTGATCGAGCTGGATGACTGGAACTGTTGTGGAGCACTAGAAGCGAGCAACCCTCTCACACTTTCTCTTTCAGCGAGAAATCTAGCGCTAGCCGAGAAAGAAGGTTTGGATATATTGGCGCCTTGCAGCATATGTTTCAATAATCTTTCCAGGGCCAATAATGCGGTTAGGGGGGGCGGAAGAACCAAGACCATTATAAACAAAGCCACAGGTGAAAATTATCAGGGAGAAGTGGAAGTAAGGCATCTCTTGGATGTTATCGTAAATGACATTGGTTTAGATAATATATCAAATGCAGTGAAAGTTCCACTAGAAGGCTTAAGATCTGTGCCTTACTATGGATGTTTGACCATCCGACCATCAGATGTCAGCAAGTTTGAAGACCCAGAAATCCCACGATCGTTGGACGATATTATCGAGGCATTGGGGGCCGATTGCCTACAATTTAAACATAAGAAAGATTGCTGTGGTGGCAATTTGCTCCTGAGTTCAGAGGATTTTTCACTACAAATTACAAAGGAAATCCTGAGTGAGGCAAAAGAACTTGGAGCAGATTGTGTAACTGTAGCATGCCCACTATGTCATGCGATGTTGGATTATCAGCAGTCAAAGATCGAGTCCAAGTACGATATCGTCATCGATCTACCAATTTTGTACTTCACCCAGTTGATGGGGCTTGCGTTAGGCTTAAGGGAAAAGGAATTGGGATTGAATAAGAACTTTGTTTCTACTGTAAAATTGAGAAGGAGGTAGGAAGATCATGAGACTAGAAGGAGTAGAGATTGAGGATACGTTTGCAGAGGCTTTTGAAATGTATGCTGCAAGAGCTTTGATAACCGCCAAGGATGATAGACTGGCAATGGCTTCTGCGGCATCAATGACTGGTTTTGCAACCTCTGTGATCATGTGTGGATGTGAAGCAGGGATAGAACGTAAGATTCCCCCAGAAGAAACACCTGATGGCAGACCTGGTATCAACGTTTTGGTATTTGCTATGTCAAAAAAGGATTTGGACGGACAATTGTTTAAAAGAGTATCACAATGCGTACTGACCTCTGCTACCACAGCCTGCTTCAATAGTTTGACCGGCGAAGAAAAGATCAGCATAGGGGGCAAACTAAAATACTTCGGCGATGGACACCAGGTGAGCAGGTCCATCGGAGAGAGGAAAATGTGGATTATTCCGGTAATGGAAGGAGAGTTTGCTGTTGAAGAAGAATTTGATATTATGAGGGGAGTTGGCGGAGGTAATTTTCTCATTCTTGGGAAAGACGTCGACTGCGTTCTTGAGGCATCTGAAAAGGCAGTCGAAGCTATAAAAAAGGTGAAAGGCGTCATTGCACCCTTCCCAGGCGGAATAGTGAGAAGTGGTAGTAAGATTGGTTCGCAATACGATTTCTTGGACGTGTCGACTAACACGGCTTATTGTCCCACGTTGAAGTCAATGGTTGAGAGTAAACTACCCGAAGAGGTCCACTCTGTACTGGAGATCGTTTTGGATGGCTTGGATGCCGAGGGAGTATATGAGGCCATGAGAGAGGGAATAAAGGCAGCATGCACCGTTGAAGGAATCCTAAAGATAACTGCAGGAAACTACGGCGGAAAGTTAGGCAAGCATTTGATAAATTTGCATGAAGTGATGAAATAATGACACAAATCCCAAATGAAGGTCTAAGCGTCAACGAGATCGCCGTAGGTATTGCCGAAGAAATGATCCAGAAAAGAGAAGAGCTTGGAATCCATGTCTCAGTCTTGGAGAATGGTACCACGATAATAGATGCCGGTGCTAACTCACCAGGAGGAATAAGGGCAGGAGTTTATTTTGCCAAGGTATGCTTGGGTGGGCTTTGCTATATTTCACTTGGGACGAATGGTAGGTTCCACATATCTGTATTCATTGATAACCCAAAGGTTGCTTGCATGGCTTGCCAGTTTGCTGGTTGGAGCATATCTGTAGACAAATACTTCGCAATGGCATCCGGACCAGCTAGGGCACTTTCCAGGGTCGAGAAGAAATTATACGATACTATTTGTTGCCAAGATGTATTCCATAAAGCAGTTATAGCCTGGGAAACCAGAAAGCCTCCAGATGAAAAAGTATCAAATTTTATAGCAGAAAAATGTTGCATCGACCCAAAAAATCTGTATGTATTGGTTGCGCCAACGGCGAGCATTGTTGGCAGCGTACAGATATCTGCAAGAGTGGTCGAGACTGGAATTCACAAGCTACATGAGCTTGGATTTGACCTGGACAAGATAATCTCTGGATTTGGAACTGCACCAATAGCACCAGTCGCGAAAAATGATCTGGAAGCCATGGGGAAAACGAATGATTGCGTTCTCTATGGCGGAGTCACGAGATACTTCGTGGATTGTGAGGATGCTGATATAGAGAAAATAATTGAAAAGGTCCCTTCTTCATCTTCAAAGGACTATGGAATGCCTTTTCTGGAGACATTTGAGAAATATAATAGGAACTTTTACGATATTGATCCCCATCTTTTTTCACCCGCAGAGATATACATGAACAACATAAAGACCGGCAACAACTTCCATGCTGGAAAGGTGAATGAAGATATTCTGGATAAGTCTCTTGGAAAGTGGTAGATAAGATTTATTTTTAAATGAAGAGCTACAGGTTGTGTTTGATGTAAATACTATCTAAAAAATTAAATTCATCTTATAGCCTTCGCCAACATTCCAAAAGACCTTAATAAACTTGGTTTCTTCAGAATCAATTTTTTGACCACCGCCGACGGATAGTCCATATCTCCATACTGGGATATTATTCTCAGTATCTCTGGATCGTTAATCATCCTAATCAGCTCATTTATATCCGAATCGCTTAATCTACTAAATATTTCGTTAATTCTCATCCCTATGTTGAGTTCTCGCCCTATTGCAGACCGCCATCGATTTTCATACTCCATTAGGCGTTCAGCTGACACATCTCCTTCTTTTATCGCTTTTGCTGCTACTTCCCCTGCGATCTTTGCGCAGAGGGCACCAGTGTAGATGCCTCCACCAGAGGAGGGTTTGACTTGTCCTGCTGCATCCCCAACTATCATTATGCCCTTGCTCACAGTTCTTTTGAGTGGTCCAAGTGGTATGGCACCCATCGTAAAATCGAGATGGGATCCAAGATATCTTTTTGAAACGACTTTGTGATATTTTAGCATAGATTTGAGATGTTGAAGAGGCCTAGCAGTGCATAATCCTATGCGAGCAATATCTTTTTCTATGGGAATTGCCCAAGCAAAAAATCCTGGTGCGGATGATCCTGTAAATATTTCTACAAAAGAAAGGTCTTGTAAATCGTATAATCCTAGAATTTGTACCCCAGGTAATACTTTTTTCACTTTTCCAAGTTCAGACCACTTCGATATGTTGCTTTTAACGCCGTCGGCACCTATTATTATTTTTGCACTTATCTCAAAATGCTCGCCTTGGTTGTTGACCTCTAGTATATTTTCTTCTTTTCTTAGACCTATTGCCTTGGAATGGAGCAATAGATCTGTACCAGCTTTTAAAGCATGCTTTGCAAGCTCTCGATCGAATATCTTCCGCTCTATTACATATGCTTTTACTTCCTGTCCTTTGATCTGGATTTCCTGCCCGTCAGGTGAGCATACTAAAGCACCCGCTATTTCATTTTTTATCCATTTACCTAGCCCAATATCACATTCTTCCAAGGCTTTAGCACTTATTAACCCAGCACAACTCACTGGATACCCTATTTCTACATGCTCCTCAATTAGAAGAGTTTTAGCCCCATTCATGGCGGAATACTTGGCTGCTAACGATCCTGCTGGACCAGCACCTACTACGACGACGTCATATCTCATTTTTTTTTCAACACCATATTTATTATTCTTAAGCTAATTATTTGTAAGATAACATATTAGCTATTTCCTGATGTGGTAAAATGCCTGTTAAAAGCAAAATACTTAATTTTTTTAAAAAGTCAGAGGAAAATGAAAACGATCCATCTGACTATATATGCAAGTTCGTTCTACTCGATGGCGAAAAGATAGGAGAAAGCATAGCTCTTTACGGTGATTGCTTGTTAGTCAAGCATGGACCTGATATCTTTGGGGTTCCGATGGACAGTGTAATTGCCGTATCAGAGGAGATAGTTATCGGTAAGTTCAACAAAAAAGAAGCCATAAAAATTGGTAAAAAATGGAAAGACAGATGTAATGAAGATATTAAGGATGATGAGATTTGATGGTGACCCAGTGACATTTGAATATAAGCAGTGTATAGTTGTAAGGACGGATTTGCATCTATCGAAGGGTAAACTGGCTGCACAAGCAGCTCATGCTGCATTGTCCGCATGTGATCGTGCGAAACGATCAATAAGCTCTTCGTGGAAAGCAGAAGGGCAGAAAAAGGTAATATTAGCTGTAGGCAGTCTAGATGAACTATTTGAATTGGAAGAAGCAGCCAGGCGAGTTGACATCCCTACGGCTAGGATTGAGGATGCGGGTTTGACAGAAGTGCCCCCTGGCACGATCACTGCATTGGGTCTTGGTCCAGCCAAAAATGAGGAATTGGATAAGATTACGGGACATATGAAATTGTTGTGATTGCAATGGTCAAGATCGGATTTGTAGGGGCGGGAAGGATTGGCTCGACGTCAGCCTATGCAGTACTTCATACAGTTGAATGTGACGAGATGGTCTTCGTCGATATAATCGAAGATATAGCTATCGGTGAGGCATTGGACTTAAGTACAGCCGCCGTTGCTATGGGCAAGGACACGATAATAAATGGAGGAACGGATTATTCGTCTTTGCGAAATTCGGATGTTATAGTGGTCTCTGCAGGTCTCGCAAGAAAGCCAGGAATGACTCGATTGGATCTCACAAAGACAAACGCAACTATAATATCAAGTATCATTGAACAGCTGAATATTTTTCCAGGTGCAATTCTGGTTTTGGCTACAAACCCCGTAGATGTGATGACGTACCTGGCCTTTAAAGCCTCTCATAAACCGAGAAATGAGGTAATAGGTATGGGATCTTCACATGACACTGCCCGCTTAAGAGAACAACTTTTGAGACATGGCGTGAGATCGAATACGATGATGATAGGTGAACATGGTGATAGCATGTCTCTTATACAGAAGATAGATTTGGATGGCATCAGTTGGGATACGCTCACCAAAGCGACGAAAGAAAGAGGTATGGAAGTAATAGAACGAAAGGCTGCCACTTATTATGCGCCCGCCTCTTGTATTGCAGAAATCGTAAAAGCGATCATAAATGATGAAAATGCTATCATACCCGTGAGCGTCTTTCTGGAAGGAGAGTATGGGTTGAATGACGTCGCAATAGGCGTTCCAGCGATTATTGGCAAGCGGGGAGCGAAAGTCGTGGAATATGCTTTGGACGATGAGGAGTTGACAAAACTGAGAGAGTCCGCCAATATGCTCAAGAAAATTTTGAAGGATGTCAGCAATTGAAATTTTTTACAGATAAAGATAATATAGTCCCTCCGATCGAGCAAAATATCGGAATGGGGCTATATGTGACGAAAACCCCAGGTGTTGGTGGTAAAATCCGTCAGCTGATGGATGACTTCTACGTGGAAGAGATTTCAAGTAGAACGGAGGGCAAAGAAGGACCATATCTGATAGTTGAGCTGACCAAATGGGATTGGGATACGCATCATGTCATGAGAGACCTGTCCCGTTCGTTAGGCATCAGTCAAAAAAGATTTAGTTGGGCGGGGACAAAGGATAAAAGAGCGATTACAAAGCAGAAAATCAGCATCTGGGACATATCAGAGGAGGAGCTCGGGAATGTCAATATGCCGAGAGTTGATCTCCATGCTATAGGGCGCTCAAATAAGAAAGTTGGACTTGGAGACCTTTTGGGTAACAGCTTTCGGATAGCAATAAGGAACGTTGACATACCTCCCGACGAAACAGAAGAAAGAATCCAATCGATATCGGAAGAGATTGCTCAGTTTGGTGGCGTACCGAATTTCTTTGGGATTCAACGTTTTGGCACCCTACGTTCTGTAACACATTTGGTAGGGGAAGCGATCATTAAGGGTGATTTTGAGAGAGCTGCGTTGACCTATATAGCAAAATCTTTTACCAGTGAGTCTGAAGAGATTCGAAGTGCAAGAGAATATGTCTGGAAAACTCATGACTTCAAAGTCGGATTGAAACTTTTTCCGAGACATCTCCGATATGAGCGTGCAATGATGAACCAATTAGTATCAAATCCAGGCGACTATATCGGTGCTTTCAGAATTTTATCACCAGGCCTCAAAAAGATGTTCGTCCATGCATACCAGTCGTACATATTCAACAAGATTATCAGTAGAAGATTTCAAAGGGGATTGCCTTTCAGCATCGCTACGGAGGGAGATATTGTCTGCTTTGTAAATAAATCGGGATTTCCAGATATCTCCAGAATACAGTCTGTAAACGAGGATAATTTGGATGGAATAAATAATCTAATCCTTAGAAAAAGGGCGTTTGTGACAGCCCCACTTATCGGATATGAATCAAAATTTGCAAAAGGAGAACCCGGAGAGATCGAACGTTCAGTCATAGATGAAATGGAAATCGATCTAAATGATTTTGCCATTCAAAAAATGCCGGAGCTCGCCTCTAGCGGACTAAGGCGAGAGATTCTGCTATCAGTTCAGCCAACCCATGAGATTGATACTGATCTCAACTCAAGCTGCACGAAAGTCGTATTGAGTTTTTCATTACCCAAGGGATGCTATGCAACGGTTGTGCTACGAGAGTACATGAAGAATCTGTTATGATAACGATCCTTTATTTATGATAGTAATTGTCCGTATTTATTTTCTTTTAGGTATCTAAGATACTGTTGTGAATCATAGTCGCTCTCAGAGCCAAACCAAAGGTTTGATAGCGAAGGATCGTTCATGTATATTACTTGTGGTGTTCCTTTGATCCCACCGAGTTTTGCAGCAGTATCTATCGCATCGTGCAGGTTGCCAAATTCATCAATTAATCCGAGATCCTTTGCATGAGCGCCAAGGTAGACTCTACCGTCTGCCAATCTTTTAACCTCGTTTGTAGGCATATTTCGGCCTTGGGAAACCTCCTTTACAAATCGCCCGTATGAGTCCATTATTACTTGATCAGCGTATTCTCTCTCCTCCTCGGTTAAGCCTCTCCAATCTGCGCCCATGTCCTTGAATTCACCTGATTTTACAACATCAAAATCGATTCCCTCATCGCTATAATATCCTGACATGTTTGTGAATACCCAAATCACACCAATGCTTCCCGTCATAGTATCTGGATTCGCAACAATTCGTTCTGCTGGAGCCGAGATATAGTATGCAGCAGATGTTGCTATCTCACCCATTGATATGACAACCGGCTTTCCATTTTCTTGTGCATTCTTGATCTCAGTTACGATCTCTTGGGCTGCAGCAGGTGTACCGCCAGGAGAGTTGACACGTAATACTATTGCTTTTACTGATGGCTCTTCATTAGCATCTCGGATATTTTGGCAGATGTTCTCTGATGTAGCATATCCTATTTCGTTTGGTATACTCCCAGTGACCATCTCTCCTTGGACGTATATCACAGCCACCTCCTCTCTGACAATTCCCATATCTCTTATGGTTTCTGTAGCAGCCAATAATAGCAAAACCAGTGCAGCTCCAATTATGAAAGCCATCACTAGATGTTTGATTTTTATATTTCCAGAACTCTTTTCCATTTTTTTTCACTCCTTGATGATTTGTCTCATGAAAAGTATGTGGGCCCGATGCGATTCGAACGCATGATCTTCGCCATGTGAAGGCGACGTCATAACCAACTAGACCACGGGCCCAGCAGTAGACTGCATTTATACTTCAAATCTTCTCCTCTAAAAGGAAAAAATTACGTTTTTTTCCATTAACCTTTTTTTTTTACTTTGTAACAAACCTTCTTTAAAGGTTTGCTTTAGACTTAATCTTTTCTTGGAATCTGAGAAATAAATCCACGAATGTGTGTACCGTAGAATTTTCGGTTGTTCGTTTCAACAAGACGCTAAACACCTGGCCTTCCCTTTTTTATATGCGGAAAGAAATAAACAGACCCACTCATCATTTGATGAATTTAAGAAATTTTTATAGGCGAAGTAGTACCAATCTAAATAAAATCATGATCATCCTATCTGGCGGAACTGGAACTCCAAAATTATTACGTGGCTTAAAAAGGATAGTCCCAGAAGAGAACATATATGTGATCGTGAATACCGCAGAAGACCGGTGGGTTTCAGGCAACTTGGTTTGTCCAGATATCGATACAGTCTTATATACACTCACAGACCGAATCGACGATGACAAGTGGTGGGGCATCAAGGGCGACACCTTCTTTACCCATGAAATTCTGAAGCAATTGGGATATCTGGAGCCGATGATGCTAGGAGAAAAAGATAGATCAACTCACATATTCCGTTCTGAAATCATCCGAGATGGCTTCACGCTGACAAAATCCATAGAAGATCTAAGGGCTTTTTTTAGAATACATGCTAAGGTATTGCCGATGAGCGACGACCCTGTTGCTACTATGATTCTTACACCAAGAGGAAGGATGCATTTTCAAGATTTCTGGATAAAAAACAAAGGAAAACCAAAAGTTTTAGATGTCATATTTGATGGTCTTGATAAAGCAGAACCTACCTCCGAGGTGAAGAATGCGCTAAAATTTGAGGATTCGGTTATCATCGGGCCGTCCAATCCAATCACCAGTATTGGACCAATCTTGGGATTGAAGGGCATCAGATCAATGCTACAAAAAAAGAAGGTTATTGCCATATCCCCCATCGTTGGGGGTAAGCCGGTGGGCGGTCCTGCCGCAAAGCTAATGAGTGCAATGGGTTATGATGTATCCTCTGCCGGTGTCTCACAATGCTATGCAGATTTCCTAGATGTGCTGGTGGTTGACCATAGGGATGATTGTGTTATTCCAGAAGTTAGTGTTTTGAAGACAGATACAATGATGGGTTCTTTGGAGAGGAGCATAGAATTGGCAAAGTTTATCGTTGATTTAGTCTAATAAAAATATGAGTAAATGAAGCGTACGGGTATAGTCAATCTCCCATTGCATGGTGGAAAAGCCCCAAGATGGTTGTTCGACAGAATGGTAAAACTGGCAGGCGGTATTACCGAAGTTCTCGTCTATGAATATGGTCAGGAGGAATTTTTAAGAAGAATCTCCGATCCATACTGGTTTCAGGCATTTTCTTGCGTTCTGGGATTTGATTGGCATTCCTCAGGTACTACAACCACGGCATGTGGTGCTCTGAAGGTGGCCATCGACCCAGAGGAATATGGTTTGAAGGTTGCCGGTGGAAAGGGCAGAACATCGAGAAGGACACTTGCTGAAATCGAGGAGACATCAGATCTTTTTACTTTATCCACAAGCGAGATCGAAAAACTAAAGTACTCTAGCAAGATGTCGGCCAAGGTCGACAATAATTGTGTTCAGGACGGATATCAGCTATATCACCATTGCTTTATTTTCACGGAGAGGGGGGACTGGGTGGTAATACAACAGAGTATGAATGATTACTATGCAAGACGATATCACTGGCTTTCCGACTCAGTTGAGAGTTTTGTAGAAGAGCCACATGTTGGGATTTGCTGTGATAGGAAGGAAAAGACAGTCCTTGATCTAACTTCTGTCGATAGTAGAGATACGAGAGACATAAGCCTTGATCTGATCAGGGACGATCCTAAAAACTTGGTGAAATACCTAAAACCATCAAAGCAGAAGCAGCTAAAAGAATTTGCAGAATTCTCAATGCCAACTCATCATCCAATACTGAATACAGATCTTAGCAAACGTGATATGGAAGTTCTCCAGAAAGCATACGAAATACAGCCAGAAAACTATGAGGAACTGGTTTATCTAAAAGGTATGGGGCCAAAGAAAATAAGGGCTCTAGCTCTGATATCTGACCTGGTTTATGGCACACATCCAAGCTGGAAGGACCCTGTAAAATATAGTTTCGCACATGGGGGCAAAGACGGTTTTCCATATCCAGTTGATAGAGAGGTTTATGATACTTCAATTCAGACGCTGGCAGATGCAATAGAAGGTGCTAAATTGGACAATAAAGATAGGTACTATGCAATCAAGAGGCTAAGAGATTTTTGTAAGGTCTGATGAGAAACAAGCTCGGAAATATGAGCTTTGCAACGGCAATCCATAAACGATCCTCTTGAATTTGGATCTCATACATAAGAATAATAACGTGATCATGGAATTCAATGAAAAAATTGGTAAGTGGATTGTGGATTTTGAAGAGTTGTTTGTTGGGATTAATAACCTTAGAATTTTAGTTTGATAAAGATGGATATCTAACACGAGTGAAAAGTGAAAGCTTTATTAGTGTTGTAATATATAAAGAAGATTATACCATGGAGGATTTTACCATGGAAGAACCTATTAAAATGGGGCGGCGAAAGTTCCTCAAGTCTCTTGCACTTGCCGGAGCTATAGCCGCTATTGGTACTTCAGGATGTGTATCACCTGAAGAGTCACCTCCCGTTCCTACGCCTGCGCCTATACCCCTCCCTAGGCCAACTCCAACCCCAACCCCAACTCCAACCCCAACCCCAACTCCAACCCCAACCCCTAGGCCAACACCAACTCCAACCCCAACCCCAACCCCAACCCCAACTCCAACCCCAACCCCAACCCCAACTCCAACCCCCAAGTCAACACCAATATCCGAAATAATGCAAACGTTCACCACTGAAGAACTTGCCAAATACAATGGAAAAGACGGAGCTAAGGCATTGGTAGCCGTCAACGGCGTAGTATATGACGTATCCAGTAGTATTGTATGGCCGGATGGGAAGCATATGGGTATTCACTTCGCAGGAGTAGATTTGACTGCAAATATTGCTCAGGCCCCACATGGTCTTGATAGGCCCCAAAGGTTTCCCGTTGTTGGAACATTAATGCAAAAGTTCACCACTGAAGAACTTGCCAAATACAATGGAAAAGACGGAGCTAAGGTATTGGTAGCCGTAGATGGGATAGTATATGATATATCCAGTAGTGAAAGGTGGAAGAATGGGGATCACATGAATTCTCATCACGCCGGCCAAGATTTGACAGAAGATATTAAAAAAGCCCCACATTATGGTACCCCAGTGATACAAAAGTTTCCAGTTGTTGGAACATTAGATGGAGCTTAATTAATGTTTTAGATATTTTATCTCTAAACTAAAATAAATAATGGGTAAATTCATAGCCAATAATATCACTAGTCTGGACAAGATAGTAATTAATTTAACGAAAATCTGATAATTAGGAGTGAATATATTGGCGAAAATTTTGGTCATTTATGAGTCAAAATATGGTAACACCAAACTTGTAGCAGAAACTATAATAAAAGGGATTATAGAAGTTGGAGGTATAGAAGTAATCCTTAGCGAAATCAAAGAAGTTAATCTCGACGATATCCTTCGTTATGATTCCCTATTAATAGGATCCCCC
>JAAEEL010000060.1 GCA_013415795.1 Methanocellales archaeon
AGTGATTTTCTTGAGGAGAACCCAAAGATAGCAGAGAGCATAATCAAGAAATCTATCATGGCAGCCAAAGCGAGAGAGGCTGCCCGCAAAGCAAGAGAGCTGACACGAAGAAAAAATACCTTGGAGAGCAGCTCTCTGCCAGGTAAGCTGGCTGACTGTTCTGAGAAAGACCCTTCCAAATGCGAACTGTTTATAGTGGAGGGGGACTCTGCTGGGGGATCTGCCAAGCAAGGTCGAGACAGGATTTTCCAAGCAATACTCCCGATCAGAGGCAAGATAGTGAACGTTGAGAAAGCCAGACTAAACAAGGTCCTGTCTAGCAGAGAGATCAGAGATCTAATCACTGCCATAGGAACAGGCATAGACGAGGAATTCGATATTTCGAAAGCGAGATATCACAAAATAATCATAATGACAGATGCCGATGTTGATGGTTCGCATATTAGAACCTTATTGTTAACGCTCTTCTACAGATATATGAAGCCATTAATTACAGCTGGATACGTCTACATAGCACAGCCACCGCTTTATAAAGTTCAGAAGGGTAAAGAAGTTCGTTATGCATATGTTGAGGAAACATTCCAACGCATTCTGAAGGAATTAGGAGATAAAGCAAGCGTTCAGCGTTACAAGGGTCTGGGTGAGATGAACTCCGACCAGCTATGGGAGACCACGATGAATCCAGGCACGAGGAATATGCTGAAGGTGACTTTAGAAGACTCTGTTGAGGCAGACCGTATCTTCACTATATTGATGGGAGATTTGGTTGAGCCCAGACGAGAGTTCATACAAACCCACGCTAAGGAAGTGAGAGTCTTAGATGTCTGAACTGCCAGTTAACATTGAAGATGAGATGAAGAACTCTTACATGGACTATGCGATGAGCGTAATAGTCGGAAGAGCACTCCCCGACATCAGAGATGGACTGAAGCCCGTCCACCGAAGAATTCTCTATGCCATGCACGAACTTGGTATGAGTTCTGACAAGTCCTATAAAAAGTCTGCAAGAATAGTTGGGGAAGTATTGGGGAAATTCCATCCTCATGGGGATGTTGCCGTCTATGATTCCATGGTCAGAATGGCTCAAGATTTTTCTTCTAGATATATGCTCATCGATGGGCAGGGAAACTTTGGATCCGTAGACGGTGATCCTTCGGCTGCAATGCGTTATACCGAGGTGCGTCTCTCCAAGATGTCAGAGGAAGTGCTCACAGATATCCATAAGAATACCGTGGATTTCGTGCCCAACTTCGATGGATCTTTAGAGGAGCCTTCGATATTACCTGCGAAAGTACCAGTATTGTTGATCAATGGCTCAGCTGGGATAGCAGTGGGAATGGCCACGAACATGCCACCACATAACCTGAGCGAAGTCATCAACGGCATCATACTCACCATCGAAAACCCAGACGTTTCGACAAAGGAGCTGATGAAAGTCATCAAGGGACCTGACTTTCCGACCGGTGCCTACATCGTAGGAAGAGACGGGATTAGAAGCGCCTATGACACTGGCAGGGGCATCATAAAGCTCAGAGCTAAGGCAGATGTAAAAGAAGATAGGATACTTATCACCGAGATCCCATTTCAGGTGAATAAGGCCAAGCTCATCGAGAACATCGCAGATCTCGTCAGAGAGAATAAGGTCACTGACATCGCAGATCTGAGAGATGAGACCGATAGGTCAGGTATGTGCATCGCGATCGAGCTAAAACCAAGGGCTAATGCCGACCTTATATTGAATCAACTGTACAAGCATACCCACCTTGAGACAACTTTTGGGGTCATCAATCTGGTGCTTGTGGACGGTCAGCCAAAGGTGCTGGGTCTCAAAGACATGATCCTGCAGTACATCGAGCATAGGGAGCAGGTTATCACTCGAAGATCCTCCTACGAGCTCGATAAGGCAGAAAAAAGGGCACACATCCTTGAGGGTTTGAAGGTTGCTCTGGATCAAATAGACGACATGATCACCATCATCAGGCAATCTCAGACTAGAGAAGAGGCTAGTGAGAAGATAGCAGATCGTTTCGCTTTGAGCGAGGAGCAGGTTAAAGCGATCTTAGACATGAGGTTGCATCGCCTAATCGCCCTCGAAAGGAAAAAGCTGGATGATGAATATGCCCAGCTGGAGAGAGACATAGGCCGATTAAGAGAGATCTTAGGTAGCGAGCAGGAGATTCTAGGTATAATCAAAGAAGAGCTGACTGAGATCAAGGAGAAATATGGTGATTCACGCAGGACTGTGATAACCAGTGAAGAGCCCAAATTGGAAATGGAAGATTTCATTCCTGAGGAGACAGTTGTTGTCACCCTTACCAATGGAGGATATATCAAGAGAATGCCCGTGGATGTGTATCGGAGCCAAAGGAGAGGAGGTCGTGGAATAAAGGGCACTAGAACCAAAGAAGAGGATTTTGTAGAGGACCTATTTGTCGCCTCCACACACGATTATTTTCTCTTCTTCACTGATAATGGCAGAATGCACCGTATCAAAGCCTACGAGATACCTATCGCAAGTAGACATGCCAAGGGTAAGGCAATAGTCAATCTGTTGAACCTTGATAAGGACGAGAACGTCACTGCTACGATTTCGATCAATGATTTTGATAGTGAGCATTTTTTGGTAATGGCTACGAAAAAGGGTGTTATCAAGAAGACCGAGCTGGCAAAATTTGATTCTCCCTACAAATGTCTTAGAGCTGTCACGCTTAAGGATGATGTCCTTGTGGCTGTAAAGCTGACTGATGGTGAACAGGAGATTATTCTTGCCACCAAACAAGGAAAGGCAATAAGATTCAGTGAGAAAGATGTCAGATCAATGGGACGCACCGCAGCGGGTGTGAAGGGTATAAGACTGAGAGAGGATGACGACGTCATTGCGATGGATATTATCCTAAAGAATGCTACGTTGCTTACGATTACAGAGAACGGATACGGCAAAAGAACGTCAATAGAAGAATATCGCAAGCAAAAAAGAGGTGGCAGAGGCATCATTAACATTAAGACGAGCAAGAGAAATGGCTCTGCAGTTGACATTCTGGAAGTTCGAGAGAACGATGAGATAATGATCACAACATCAGGTGGTTTCGTCATAAGAGCACCGGTCAAAGATGTAAGAATCCAGGGCAGAAGCACCCAGGGCGTGAGATTAATGCGCCTCGAAGAAGGCGACAAAGTGGTCGCAGTAGCGAAAGTCCTGGAATAGGATCTCGGAGTATTTTAAATATACCTTGGATAATTCCACCTAGATAGTTTATAGTGCTAACTATGTGTTCTTTAGTTACTAATTTTTCACTCTTTGACGCCTCTTGAATTTGTTTTTCCTTATCTTTCTCAGTTTTATCTGCAACCATTTTATATTATATAAAAAAATTACTATACCTTAAAATTTCGCATTTAACCTCTTCTTAAGATATATTCCCAGAAATTTTTTTTTCTGGCTAAACAAAGATGATTATGCTCGTTTCTTAAAATTCGTGTAATTTGATTACATTAATTCAAAGATGCCCCGAATCAAAACTTTAACATAAATCAATCAGAAACGTGCTTAAACTCTTTATATGCTAAAAATCCTAAAACTAAATCATAGGCAACTCCACCAAAGGTATACGCCCCACTTGTAAATATCGCTGACAAAGTTATATCAATTATTACAATGATTCCCGTTAATATTGAGCCACTTTTTTGCTTTAAAACCACACCTATAAGAGCAGCAAGGTACAAAACAGCGAATGAGATGGAAATCCAATTGCTGAAAGACAGAATTACTTGGATAACAAATCTGATAATAAGCATTATTAATAATATAATTGTAGTTGCATTAAATTTTTTTTCCATTTTCCATTCTAGATAACCAATATTAATTCATTTTATTTAAATACATTTATGATAAATTGCCTATTAGAAATTTCACTTATATATGAACTGAATAAAGGCAATTTGTTTATTTAGCACTTCTTTTGAGAGTTAAAACTGTGAGTTTTCATAGGATAGCTTCAACAATATTACTAGAGCTATGAGACTAATGTCGATCATCCTTCCTCTAAGAAGGTAATTTTTTGTAAAAGCATATTTAAGGGTGTTATGGTAATAGGGAGTAATATGAATTATCAAAAATGAAAAAAATATTGGATGTTGTTCTTTTGTTAACTCAGATTACATGCTTTTTCGGATTCATTGAAAATGAGTTCAAATCTACTACGAGACCAAAACTAACTCCTATGCAAACACCAAGAGCCACGATGTTAAACCATAAACAAAAATAAAAGGAGATGAAAAAAACGAAAGAAAGCTTGGGAAGGAGAGTAGTTACGGTTTCTGTAATGGTAATGATAACGGTGAGCGTTTTTACGATAGTAATTTCGATGAATGCTGGTGCTGTTGTCATACCACCAAGTTCAACTATTGAAAAACTCGTATTCGCCTCGGATAGGAGCGGTAACTGGGATGTCTGGATGATGAATCTTAATGGTACTGAGCTAGAACAGCTTACGACCGACCCTGCTAATGACTTTGAGCCGAAAATTTCGCCCGATGGAAAAAAAGTTGCTTTCACTTCACTTCGAAATGGTAATCCAGATATTTGTATTCTTGATTTGCAAACAGGTATTTTGAAGCAGTTAACTACAGATAATCCAGAATTTGATATGCAACCTACTTGGTCCCCTGATTCAGCAGAAATCGCTTTTGCCTCAAGAAGAGGAGGATATGATGCTATTTGGAAAATATCTGTTTCGGGCGGAACAGCAACTCAGGTAACATTCCCAACTATGGCTACGCCCTCTGAGAGGGATATTTCTCCTGATTGGAGTCCTGATGGTGACCACATCATATTTCAGTCTACAGAAGGTCACAATGATCGGTGGGCAATCTGGGAAGTATCTCTTATCGACGGAACAGAAAAGCAAATTATCGAATTCTTTGGCAATGAGTACAACCCAGTTTACTCCCCAGACGGAACACGTATTGCATGGAATCACTGGCTAGGCTCTTTCTCACCCTACACGAATATTTGGCAGGCGGACGCTGACGGGGGCAATCGTGAGCAACTTACTTTCGGTAATTTCATGGACGAATATCCTTATTGGTCTCCAAATGGAACCCAAATTGTTTTTCAGTCAAATCGAGGCGGGATCTTGAGCATTTGGGTCATAAATATATATGGATTTGATCTGACATGGCTCAAAATTGGCGGCTCAAGTAGAGAGCCAAATTGGGAGTTTAGATATATAGACACTACAGAACCACTGGCACCCATGATATCATCCCCAACACACCCGAAAGAGGACAACTTATACAACAATAACGACCCATTGTTTATATGGATGCCTCCGTCTGATCCTTCTGGAATTTTAGGCTACAGCTATAACATCGATCATTATCCGTCAACAACGCCGGATACATCTGTTGATACGACGACGAACTCTAAGTCCTACGCAAATGTGAAAGATGGAACCTGGTACTTCCACGTAAGAGCACAGGACAAGGCGGGAAACATGGGAATACAGGGTTCATATCAGTTCAATATCGACACAATCAAACCCGCTTCTAATGTGGACGCGTTATCTCCAACACAAAAAACAACCTCTTTCACAGTTAGCTGGACTGGCTCTGACACAGGCGGTTCTGATTTGAAATGGTATGATATCCAGTATAAAGACGGCCTCAATGGAACTTGGACTGATTGGAAAACCCAAACAGCATCAACGTCAGCTATATTTGGTCCAAATTATCCGTTAACTGTTCAGTCCGGTCATACATATTATTTCCAATCGAGAGCCCAAGATAATGCCGGAAATTGGGAAAAATATGCAGGAGGAAAAGGAGATGCAAACACTGTTATCAACGCACTGGAGCCGACACCAGCACTAACGCCAATACCCACTATAGCACCCACCCCACAGCCAACACCAGCACTAACGCCAATACCTACAATAGTACATACTCCTAGGCCAACGCCACCACCAGCACCAATGCCATTACCACGGATATCAGGATTTGAGGTAGAATTCGCAATTGTAGGATTGTTGGCAGCAGCATATCTTTTG
>JAAEEL010000061.1 GCA_013415795.1 Methanocellales archaeon
AAAAGTCAGCAAAGAAGATTTTAATTTTGAAGGTGCAATATTACTTGAAGTCGATTTTTCGGGTATGAAAATTAAAAATAATCTGGATTTTAACCATTCTGTTATTAGAAAAAATGCTTTGTTTAAAAAGGCTAAGATAGACGGAAATGCTTTGTTTAAAAAAGCTAAGATATGTGGGAATGCTTTGTTTATAAAAGCGACGATAGGTGGAGATGCTTGGTTTAAGGGAGCCATAGTAGGTGGAGATGCTTGGTTTGGGGGGGCAACGATAGGCAGCTACGCTAGGTTTGCAGGAGCGACGATAGGCAGAAGCGCTAGGTTTGCAGGAGCGACGATAGGCAGAAGCGCTAGGTTTGGGGGGACAACGATAGGTGGAGATGTTAGGTTTGGGGGGACAACGATAGGCAGAAATGCCTGGTTTAAGGGAGCGACGATAGGTGGAGATGCTTGGTTTAAGGGAGCTATAATAGGTGTAGATGCTTGGTTTGAGTTAGCGACGATAGGTGGAAATGTTAGATTTGAGGGAGCGACGATAGGTGTAAATGCTGATTTTAGGGGCGCCAAGATATGTAAAGATGCTTCATTTGATAGGACTAAAATAGGAGAGAAAATAGAGTTTAAAGATACTACTTTCAAAAATCCAGAAGCACAAAAAAATGCATGTATGACGGCAAAAAATATTTGGAAAAGCTTGGGTGACAGAGAGAAGGAAGATTATTATCACTATCGTGAAATGGAAGCAAAAAGGAAACAGAAGAATCCTATTATGAAATTTTTAGAGCTTCCAATCCAATACGTCTTTGGATATGGCATTTATCCATTTAGGGTTATAGCAGCATGGGGCTTAATTGTTCTTCTCTTTGCACTATATTTCTGGATTTTTAATGGCGTAGGAAAAGTCGGTAATGGCGTAGAAAATGCGGAATCTTTCTTGGAAAATTTTTATTTCAGCATCTTTACAGCGACAACGTTAGGCTATGGAGACTACAGGCCAAACCCCGGACATCAATTAATGGCGGGCATATTGGCCATCTTTGGAACCTTTATGTGGGCGGCATTCATTACCATATTCGCAAGAAAATATATGAGATGAGTTTACATATGGAATGAAACTTAGTCAAGTTTTAAAATACCTTCAAAAGATTCAGACGATAAATTCTTTCCATAAACATAACTTAGGTGGAATGACCAATTATCAAAGAGTTAAAGTAAAGAAAGTGATAACGTGATCGAGTACTATGACTGCCACTGCCATGTTAATATGTTGGAAAGGTCTATTCTGGAAGAATGCAGGAATTTAAATATCAACATAGTAGCAGTCTCCACTGACATAAACTCCTATGAAAAAACATCGGAATTAATGGAGATGGGTTTAATTATGGGTAAACAATTTATCGGCTACCATCCGGATAGTATCATGCCCGAAAATCTCTCCAATTTGAAAAAAGTCATGGATTTCATCAATGCGAATACAGTGGAAGGAATCGGAGAAATAGGTCTTGACTTAAGCCCGAGATTCATGAAACATACAGAATTACAAACAAGGGTATTTAAAAAGTTTCTCGAAACAGCAGAAACAAAAAATCTGCCAGTAAATATCCATTCCAGAAAAGCTCAGCCCCAAGTTCTGGAAGTATTAAAAAATTATAGGATTAAAACATTTCTTCACTGGTTTTGCGGTAGCAAAAAACAACTCAAAGAAGCCATTGATCTTGGATATTATATCGGATTTACTCCAGCTTGCTTAAAGTCGAACAGGTACAATAAGCTGATTAAAGCAACCCCTATTGAGTTTATACTGACGGAAAGCGATGCACCAGTATATGAGATGTCACCCCAGGACATGCCCTTGCTGATAGATAGAATCGCAAGTTTAAAGGAGATTCCTCCAAGGGAAGTGGCAGACGGCATTAAAACAAATTACTTGAAATGGATAGGAGAAATTTAACTTTCTGATTTTATGAATTCCTAAAAGCAAAAAATAAACAGTTACACTTCTTTACTCTAGATCAAATTGTATCTGGTTAAGTTAGAACCTCTAATACTTGGATGTTTGATGACTTGGATATCTCAAAAAAAGTTCAGATTACCTTGCAATATATTTTTATTCGCCGTTTTGAGAAAAAGAACATGAAAAAGAACATTTAACATAAGTGAAATAAAATAACATAACAAGCATAACATAAAAGCTAAAATGATCTATCAAGCATGCGGCTATGGTTTAGTGGTTATGACATGAGCTTCCCAAGCTCAGAACCCGGGTTCAAATCCCGGTAGCCGCACTAAAAAAGATATCTTTCCAATACACAATCTTACAAGGATATAGCTAATAAACTTCGATCATCTAACCTAACATCAACATATAGATGCCCGATCTGGTGCAGTTACACAGTCACAACTTCTCTCGTCGGGCAGAATTGAAATGGTCTTCCAGAGAATCTCATTGAGACTTTCCTGTTTACCCCCCATAAATGAGAGTATCTGGCTAATTACTGGCTTTTCGTAAGAGATGCCAGCTGCCGGGTTTGCAGCCAGAGCTATGGCAGCATAGCAAATTCCGGCTTCCCTGGCTAAGATGCACTCTTTGGCAACAGTCATCCCAACCACATCCCCTCCCAAAAGTGCAAACATTTTTATCTCCGCACTAGTTTCAAATCTGGGTCCTTCAACGCAGATATAGTTTCCTTTTTGATGCAAACTGATTTTCAGTTCTTTTGAAGCTTTCAGTAGGCTATTCCTAAGCTCTTGACAATAGGGATTTGTCATGTCAATGTGTGCCACCCCTTCTTCGTAAAATGTCAGGTTTTGCTTCGTAAAATCTAGAAATTGATCCAATAGAATGAAATCTCCTGTTTTAATATCAGAATTTATGCTTCCCACTGCAGTCGTTCCAATAATCCTTTCGACGCCCATGGACTTCAGTGCAGAAATATTTGCTCGGTGATTTATCTTATGTGGGGGTATTTTATGCCCCTTACCATGCCTTTCAAGAAAGAATATCTCCTTGCCACCATACTGCCCCAAAAGTATTTTAGCAGCACCGTATTCGGTCTGGATAATTTCTTCTCTTGACTCAAGCAATGCAATATCATAAACACCACTTCCACCTATTATGGCAATTCTCATATAATCACCTCAAAGAAGGATACCAATATTTTTTACCCGTTATATCTTTCCTCGCGTCCCAATCGCTGAGTATCTTAACCGCTTCACTAGCGACTTGGGCCGCTTCTTTCTCGCCTCTCGGCTCAAACTTATCTTGGCCAACTGCGAACACCGTACAAATGGAGCCCGCCCTGAGCCCGAAAAGACTTGCCAACGTTAAAATGGTTGCCGTTTCCATCTCTAAGTTAAGTACTCTTGCCTTTTGAAGATCTGAAATCAAATTTTCTGTCATGCTTGAATTATACCCGCCGAAACCGACCCTTCCTTGACCACAATAGAAAGAATCTGTCGAAGCAGTAACTCCCACATGGTAGTTACAACCTAAGAGTTCTGCTGCCTCCATCAGTGCTAGAACGATCTCATAGCTAGCAACAGCTGGATATTCTGGGCGTACGTATTGTTTGCTTGTCCCCTCAAGGCGCACTGCACCTGTAGATATCACAAGGCTACCACACTCGATATTTGGCTGAATCGTACCGCAACTTCCAACTCTTATCATAGTGTCCACACCAATTCTTGCCAACTCCTCTACTGCGATACCCGCAGATGGGCTGCCTATTCCAGTGGATACGGCACTAATAAGTACACCTTTGTACACCCCCGTGTTTGTCTTATATTCGCGGTGGATTGCCACTTCTTGGACGCTGTCCCATATCTGGGAGATTATTGATATTCTTGCAGGATCTCCGGGTAGCAAAACATATCTTGATACATCTCCTTTACAACAATCGATGTGATACTGTCTTCTTTCCATTATAGTCCTTCCATCAGTTCTTGTACTGTTTTACCTATGCATTGATTGATATATAGCTGTATATCTTTTCTTGCAAAATCTAGGATTTTTTTAAAAAAAATATTTGAGATATAGAAAAAAAAGTAATTTTAAGTACAAGGTATACATGATAAGTGACAAATGAATAAATAATTAGTTCCTAAGAGGATGTTTTTTACTAGAGGTGTTGGTAGGCACAAAGAAAAGCTAAGCTCCTATGAGTTGGCATTAAGGGATGCTAGAATAGAAAAGTATAATCTTGTTACTGTTTCGAGCATTTTTCCTCCAGGCTGTAAAATAGTCCCAAGAAATCATGATTTAGATGGACTAAATCCGGGACAAATCGTATTTTGTGTAATGGCAAAGAATGCCACAAACGAGCACAATAGGTTAATTGCTGCATCGGTTGGATGTGCAATACCCTCCGATAGAAATGCATATGGATACTTAAGTGAACACCACTCTTTTGGCGAGACGGATCAAATAGCAGGAGATTATGCAGAAGATTTGGCCGCATCTATGTTAGCATCCACATTAGGTGTTGAATTTGATCCAAATGTTAGTTACGATGAAAAGAGAGAGTTATGGAAAATTAGCGGTAAAATAGTCAGGACAAAAAACATAACTCAATCTGCAATTGGTAGCAAGAACGGCTTGTGGACGACTGTTGTGGCTGCTGCAGTATTCTTGCTCTAGTTTTTACCGCTAGTAAAAGAGATTGATGAGAGAGTTCATCCACCATCACCGCTCTCTTTTTTACGCTTGATTACAACGACCTCTCCTAACGTAATTTCTTTTGGAGTCGGTACATCCAACTTTGGTTCCGTCAATCTTTCAGTTAGTTTTATGGCTAGAGTATGCTCCAATTTCCTTCGCACATCGTATTCTGGCACAATTTCTCCTCGCTCTATTTTACTTATCAGAGATGACTTTTCTTTGACAATAGATGCAAGCTCTTCTTGAGTCCAACCATGCGATTGGCGCGCTCTGTGGATTATTTCATAAAAATTTTGGACAAGCTCTTCGCCCATTTTATCATATATGTCCATACTTCTTTTGACTTTTTTAGTGTGGGCCTCTTTTCTCCTAAGAAAACGACTTTTCTGTTGGTCCGTCTCCAAATGATGCTTGCGCACATTACTGAGATCCCCTAATCCGAAAGTAGGGTACATCTCGCTGATATCCGAAATGGCAGAAACGTTTTGTTCTCCTATAACGGAAGGCCTTCTAGTTCCATGGGGCGGAAATCCCTCGTATTGTGCACATTTATCACATGTATTTAGACTGGACTTCTCTATTTTGATCTCATGTACATGTCCTTTGATCTGATCGCCGCATATTTCGCAGTACACCATACCAAGAGATATATACAACATGAGCCTAATTAATATTACGGGATGACCATAGATGAGCGATGCTAGTGCTCAACCAGAACGAGACGATTTCTCGAAGTATTTGATCGATAGAGTACGTCAATTAGAGGAGAAAAATCTCAGACTTTGGGAAGAGTATCGTAGGATAGAGAGTGAAAAGCGAGTTGCCGAAAACCAAAAAATACAGTATGAGCGAGAGACTCGAAAGTTGAAAAGTGAGCTTGAAAGATTGAAGGGTCCACCATTGGTGGTAGGGACAATCCTAGATGTTCTAGAAAACGAGAAAGTGGTAATTAAGAGTAGTACCGGCCCCAAGTTTGTTGTAAATGCCTCACAATTTATAGAAGGATCCGAACTACTGCCTGGAACCAGAGTTGCTCTGAATCAGCAGACTTTAGCAGTCGTTGGCGTGTTGTCGCCGCCCAAAGATCCCACAGTTTATGGTATGGAGATAGTCGAATCCCCTTCCGTAGATTACGATCAAATAGGTGGACTGGAAGAACAAATAAAAGAACTAAAAGAGACCGTTGAGCTGCCATTAATTAATCCAGACATATTCGATAAAATTGGCATAAAACCACCAAAAGGAGTGCTATTATATGGTCCACCAGGAAGCGGAAAAACACTGATGGCAAAAGCTGTCGCAAAGCGTACAGATGCTACTTTTATTAGGATCGTAGGCTCTGAATTGATTCAAAAATATATAGGTGAAGGTGCTCGTCTTGTTCGCGAGTTATTCGAAATGGCGAGAGAGAAATCGCCATCTATCATATTCATAGATGAGTTGGATGCAATAGGGGCGAAACGCCTCGAAAGTGCAACATCTGGCGACAGAGAGGTTCAGCGAACGCTTATGCAGCTCCTAGCGGAGATGGATGGCTTTGATCCAAGAGGAAATGTTAAGATTATTGCAGCTACCAATCGCCTGGATATCCTAGATCTTGCTCTACTTCGACCTGGTAGGTTCGATAGAATGATTGAGGTGCAGCTACCAAACGTTGAGGCCAGAATAGAGATACTCAAGATACACACCAAGTTCATGAATATAGCTGATGAAATCAACTTTAATCAAATTGCCTCTGTAACGGATGGTTTAAGTGGGGCTGATCTGAGCGCCATAGTCATGGAAGCGGGGATGTTTGCTATCCGAGAGGATAGAGAGTCTGTAACGATGAGAGATTTCGATAGAGCTGTAAAGAAGGTGTTAACAAGCTCTCCGAAAATGGTGCCATCATCTGACGCTGGTGAGATGTTCGTTTGAATGATTTTATAGATTTTTTGAATTCAAATCGTTACATAGAAAGTTCATTCCAGATACATATGAATCGTTGAATAGCTGTAAAATGGCTTGTAATTGCTATTACAAACAACATCCATCCAAGAATAGGTAACCAATAGATGTTATCCGAGTAGATAAAATTGGCGATTGTCGCAACAAATATGACTACCAAACGATCAGCTCTGCCCAAAATTCCCCCATAATATCTTCCAATATGTACAGCCTGTGCTTGTGTTCCTAGATAACTCGTTAATAAAACGCCCGTGATCGCAGCAACACCTATCTGCCAGGGAGCATATCCTCCAAAGAAGATTCCGCAGATGATAAATATATCAGCATATCTATCGATCACATGGTCTAAAAAATCACCTCGTAAGTCTGCCGTACCAATAAGGCGTGCAAGTGACCCGTCCATCAAATCAGAAACTGCATTTAGAAAGACCATGAGGCCGGCAATTAGTAAAAATCTGAAATAGAATGAAATACCGGCTAGGGCTGCAAATAAGAACGATGCAACCGATAAGTAATTTGGATCAGCACCCAAATCATCTAGAATACTTGCCATCGGGTCGATGATCCCTCTAAAAAATGGTCTAAACGAGTCAAGAGTCATCCAAATACCTCTTCACTCCAATCAATTGAACCTGGACGGTAATTTTCCGAGCCATTGAGAATTTGCATAACACAACTCGCAACCTCAGACACATCTTTATCAGACGTATTTATCTCGTGCACATTATCATTCATTTCAAGAGCTTCAATAAGTATGACATCCAGTGCTTCTGCCTCTACATTCTCATTTATCTTTGCATCATCAAATCCCTTTTTAATCAGTCGTATCCTGAGTTCATATGGTGACGTCCTAAGAACGATACAAACATCTAGTG
>JAAEEL010000062.1 GCA_013415795.1 Methanocellales archaeon
TCTGAGAACTATTTTGGTCTTCCCTCTAGATGCACACTTCAAAGCAGCATCTCGTGGTTGATGCCCACTGAAGGTACCAACTTCTTCTCCATTCTCTATTAAACCAAAGTTTTTTCTTACTCTTTCTGCCATGTTTTACCTCCCAAAATCCCCTTGAAGATACGTAATGTTCCTCTCCTATTTATGGTTTTGCGCTTTATGGGGTTGATAAAACGAAATCTGGAGACATCTACCATGTAAACCATCCGAAAAAATATAAGATCAATGGAAATAACAATACGCCCATTGCATGGGTTTTTTTTGATATTTAGATAAGAAGGTAGTATTCCGATAAGTGTGAAAACTGCGAAGAATTTGTAAATTAAGAGAGTTGGATAACAGAGTATTAAGGTGTGCCCTAGCCCCACAGCTCTCCGTTTTTATGGATAGTTATAGATGTCAAGCAAATTCTTTCCAAATCACGCTTTATTTTCCGCCATCGCAGCTTCTTTTGCCCTTCGTTATCACGCCAATTACAACAAGCCTTATCTGGCTACGAGTGAAATGAGCATATATGTTGGATGACTGATCCAAACATCTGCGAAAGGCACAGGATGGATTAGACGAGACTTTTCATCATTTTGTATCAAAGTTTGTAAACATACAAAACCTTTTTCACTATATAGAGTTAGAGTAGGGATAAGTGTAGGAAGGAGGGACATGAAGGATATTCTACGAAGTCGTCTAACGTCTAATATGGACGAAAAGGTGGCGAAATTCACATCATCTTTAGGAGTAGATCAATGGATTTTTAAAATAGACTTACTCGTGGATAAAGCACATGTCATAATGTTATGTGAACAAGGCATAATTCAAAAGGATGATTGCTCCGCCGTATTAAAAGCGCTAGATACTATCGATAAAATGGGAATTTCTTATGTGAACTTATCTGGTCACGAGGACGTTCATATTGCAATCGAATCAAAGCTGATCGATTTAGTCGGAGAAGTTGGGGGGAGAATGCACTCGGGAAGGTCACGTAACGATGAGATTGCTACATGTATCAGGATTGCGATAAGAGATGAGCTATTGGATATAATGGGCGAGATAGTTGGGCTAAGAAAAACCTTGGTCAACCTTGCAGGAAAACATACTAAAACCGCAATGCCTGGTTTTACACACCTTCAGCATGCTCAACCCACTACGTTTGGACATCACTTGATAGCATATGCAGATGCCTTTGAGAGAGATTTTAATCGACTCGTAGATGCATATGTACGTGTGAACCTATGTCCACTTGGTGCAGTTGCACTGGCATCAACTGGTTTTCCAATTAACCGAGAAAGGACTGCGAAACTATTGGGTTTTGATAACTTGGTTGAGAATTCGATGGACGCCGTCAGCACAAGAGACTTTGCAATAGAGTGCATATCTGCCTTTGCGAATACAATGGTTGATTTGAGCCGTATTGCCGAAGATTTCATTCTGTGGGGCACGTCCGAGTTTGACTTCATCGAATTAGATGACAGATACGCATCTACAAGTAGCGTTATGCCTCAGAAAAAAAATCCTGATGTGCTTGAACTTATTAGAGCCAAAACCGGCTCTGTTTGCGGAGACCTCATGTCAGCAATTACCATATGTAAGGCACTGCCATACAGTTATAACATCGATTTGCAGGAAGTCTCCCCACATCTGCTAAATGCAGTCAAAATCACCAAGGATTCCGTGTGTATCCTTGCAGGTACGATTGATACGATGCAAGTCAAGATTGATGTGATGGAAGCTGCAACAGCAGTCGGATTCATTACAGCAACTGAACTATCGGACACAATGGTTCGAATAACTAAAATTCCTTTTAGGACTGCACATCGAATCGTCGGAGCGTTAGCTATGTGTGGCGAAAAACCCGTGTTAGAGAAAATAGATGATATAGCGACGAAGATAATTGGAAAAAGATTAAGCGATATGGGTCTTACAAAAGAGGCCATCGATAAAGCTCTTGACGTAGAAAATAACATCAGAGTTCGAAGTATAATCGGTGGTCCCTCTCCAGATGAATGTGAACGTATGATAAAAGAGAGGATAAATAGAATAGAAAGCGATGAAATCCTCTTGAAGCAAAAAACCAATAAAATAAACATTGCATTGAAGCAGTTAAATGCTATCGTCAGATCTGGGGTACAGAAATGATGATAGGGGATAGGATCAAAATTAAACGAGAAAATATCACTCATAAAGGAATCTTGATGCCCAGTAGGGACGATTTTATCGTTCTAAAACTAGATAATGGATATAATATTGGGATAAAGAAAGATGATAAAACTTTTATCAAGTTTCTTGAAAAGGTGAAGAAAAACGTCTCTAAAAAAAAATCTGCACCTCCGATTAACCCTTCTCTTCCAAAAGTAAATATTTTATCCACCGGTGGCACTATAGCAAGCAAGGTTGATTACAGAACTGGGGCGGTGACAAGTCAGTTCGATGTAGAAGATATTCTTCGTGCAATACCAGAACTTCGAAAGATTGCGAATTTTAAGGGAGAAGTCATCTACAACATATTAAGCGAGAACATGAGGCCTGAATATTGGCAAACTTTAGCAAGAGCCATCGCCTTAGGTATAGAAGGCGGTGCTGATGGAGTGATAGTCACCCATGGAACTGACACCATGGGCTATACAGCAGCAGCTCTATCCTTCATGTTGGTAACGCCTGTTCCGATAGTCCTCGTTGGTTCACAAAGAAGTGCTGACAGACCAAGCAGCGATAATGCCATGAACGTGGTCTGTGCAGCAAAGGTGGCAACCAGCGATATAGCAGAAGTATCAGTTGTTATGCA
>JAAEEL010000063.1 GCA_013415795.1 Methanocellales archaeon
AGAGAGATTGCGAATTTTAAGGGACGGGTCATCTACAACATATTAAGCGAGAATATGAGGTCTGAATATTGGCAAGAATTGGCAAGAGCCATCGCTTTAGAGATTGAAGGCGGTGCTGAAGGCGTGATCGACACCCATGGAACTGACACCATGGGTTATACAGCCGCTGCACTGTCATTCATGTTGGTAACACCTGTTCCGATAGTCCTCGTTGGTTCACAAAGAAGTGCTGATAGAACAAGTAGTGATAATGCCATGAAAGCGGTCTGTGCAGCAAAGGTGGCAACCAGCGATATAGCAGAAGTATCAGTTGTTATGCATGGAACCATGTCTGACAACTATTGCCTGATACATAGGGGAACCAGAGTAAGGAAAATGCACACATCTAAAAGAGATGCGTTTCATTCGATTAGCGTTTCTCCAATAGGAAAAGTTGACTACCACACTAGAGAGATCGATACTTTTGCGGAATACAAAACAAAAGGTGAAAATAAGTTGATGCTAAGGGATCACATTGAGCCGAAATGCTCTTTGTTGAAGTTTTATCCTGGTGCTGATCCCAATATAGTTGATCAATATGCCTCCCGATATAAGGGTCTAGTGATCGAGGGCACTGGTCTTGGACACGTTTCCACAGAGTGGATTCCGTCTATCAAAAAGGCCGTTAAAGGTGGAATACCTATAGTCATGACTTCACAATGCATTAGTGGAAGAATTTGCGATCTGGTGTACGATACAGGTCGAGATCTACTCAAGTCAGGTGTCATTGAGGGAGGAGATATGCTACCTGAAACAGCTCTTGTCAAACTGATGTGGATTTTGGGAAGGACAAAAGATATGGATGAAATAAGGACTTTGATGAGGAAAAACGTAGCAGGTGAAATCAGTGGACTATGATGGACTGGGACTTAAGGCAGGATTGGAGATCCATCAACAGTTGGACACTAAGAGGAAATTATTCTGTAATTGTCCCACCGAGTTGAAAAACTCAAGCGAGTCAACCTATGAGATATGCCGCCATCTCCAAGTAGCAGAAAGTGAACTTGGTGAGATCGATAAGGCCGCTTTAGAAGAATCTCAAGTGAAACGTTGCTTTATCTATAAGGGGTACGATACGACATGCTTGGTCGAGAATGACGAGGAGCCACCAGGTCCTTTGAATCCAGATGCAATTGACATAGCGCTTGAGATCGCACTGCTGTTGGGTATGACGCCAGTAGATGAAATACATACTATGAGAAAAATTGTCATCGACGGATCTAATACTAGCGGATTTCAGCGGACCTCCTTTGTTGCTTCAGGTGGTAAAATCTCTATGGGAGAAACGATCATTCACATCGATACACTTTGTCTTGAGGAGGAGGCAGCACAAAAAATATCTGAGGACAATCAAGGGGTAGTATACTCTCTCGATAGACTTGGAATTCCGCTAGTAGAGATCACAACTTCTCCCGAAGCTAAGACACCTGATCAAGTATGCTCTATTGCAAAGTGGATCGGAATGATATTACGTTCGACAGGTAAAGTGAAAAGAGGCATAGGGACTATACGACAGGATATAAACGTTTCGATTGCAAAAGGTGCACGTATAGAGATGAAGGGAGTCCAGACCCTTGGCATGATTGAGGAGATCATTGAGAGAGAAGTTCTTCGACAGGTAAATTTGCTTAATATCAGAGATGAACTCAGAGATCGTGGCTTTAAAAAAACAGTTGGTGAAATAGTAGATGTCAGCAATTTGTTTGATAATATTCAAAGTTCGATTATCAAAAAGCCACTTAAAAAGGATGTTGTTCTGGCTGTTAAACTACCCTCTTTTAGGGGGCTGGTTGGGCGCGAGATACAACCAGGTCGCAGGTTTTTCGATGAGCTATCTGATAAATTGAAACGATTTTCTAGGGGTACCTTTCATACCGATGATTTGCCAAATGTTATCGGTGATGCTCAAATTGCCAAGATTCGCAAAAAGATTGGTGCGTGCTCAAGTGATTGTTTAGTGTTGATGGTAGACGAAGAGTCTCGAGCCAGATACGCACTAAATTTAGCGATCCAAAGGGCGAACGATGCTTTGGAAGGCATACCAGAGGAAACTAGAAGGGCATTACCAGATGGCAACTCGACATATATGAGGCCCCTCCCAGGAGCAGCAAGAATGTATCCTGAGACTGATGTTTTGCCGGTTCAGATATCAGGAGAAAGATTGGCAAAGATCAAGTCCTCTCTTCCTGAATTGACGTCTGAAAGAAAAGGGCGATATATCCGAGAATATGGTCTAAACGAAGATCTTGCTGAACTAATAGCGTGTTCTGAGAGATCTGCTCTTTTTGAAAGTATAATGAGTTTGGGCGCCACTCCAACATTGGTAGTCAGAACTCTTACTGCTACTTTATCAGAACTTGATAAAGAGGGCATTCCAGTACAGCACCTCAATGATGACCACTTCATCGAAGTATTTGAAATGGTTAGTGCCAATAAAATGGCTAAAGAAGGAATACCGGAAGTACTAAGAATCCTGGCAAATAAACCAAGTAAAACGGCTTCCATTGCATCATCTGAACTGGGACTTGAAAACATGGGCAAAGAAGACATCGAAAAGCTTATAATACAAGTTATAGAATTCAAGAAAGGTCTCATCAAAGAACGCGGTCCTGATGCGTTAAAACCATTGATGGGTTTGGTCATGAAACGAGCTAGGGGTAAAGTTGACGGAAAGCTCGTTAGCAAAATTCTCAAAGAAAAGATAGAAGAATTTATGGAGGTATAATGGGGAAAACCGGCAGCGTGGAATGGGTCAAATTGAAGGGTAGAAAAGGTCAAATTAGACTTGTTCCCAGAAAAAATGCAAATACAAAGAGACCTGGTCCAGCACAAAGATATGATCCTTCTGGAAAGATTAGGAGAAAGATAAAAAGATCTGCAAAGGCGATAGTTAAGGTCAGCTGAACGTATTATTATTTATTGGATCTGAAGTTGGTGTGCAGTATAGCTTTGGCGATAGCTTTTATTTTATAAGTAAAAATCCATACTTTTAAGAACTTCAAGAACTCTCACCAACTTTTTTATTAGTTGTTAATATTATTGACTATTTTGGTCCACTCTTTTTTTCAACTCCACCACAAACGTCAGAGCTAAAAGAAAAAGAGCCAACTAAATTACGAAATAGATTAAAAACTAGCCATGGATTATTGTCAATTATAGTCGGAATATTCGCATTTATAATAACATATTTGGTTTTGACATATGTTTTTTAGTATAAAGTTGGTGTGTTTCAGTTAAAAATAAGAGGTAGGTATAACTTTATATGACTTTAATACCTATATATATCTATTGAATTTTAGGAGGTGTAGATAAATGAAGAAGAAAATCCAATTATGTTGTGGCTCCGAAAGCTGTCCTTCTGCAGAGATTGACGGAGACAATGTTCTTATCAAAGACGACGACGGAAATGCTGTAAGGCTGTCACTGGACGAATGGACATGCTTAGTGCAGGAATTTCAAAGAGGAATGTCTGATTTAAATAATTAACTTAGAGTGAATAGGATATTACAATTTTCAGATGAAAATTAGTCACCTTTTTATTTGTACTCTTTGTGACACCACTAGCTGTTGCTTTAATACTACTTAAAACCCACATAATCTTGTGCAGGTTATTTAGGTTGCATATTATGTCTAGCTTTTAATGATGTGGATAAATGGATCCTCATATAAACTGGTTAGTATCATCTTATGAAGATCTTGGAGGGGTTCTAATACATATTCATGGGGCAAAAGGATGGATATACACCTTTGGAGAGTTTTGACACTCCGTATCAAACATTTGTTAGGTTCTGAACCAAATCTGAATGGAATCTGGATTAGGAAAAAACCTCAAATCTAAGGTAACATAGCTTCGGAAAAAACTGCTTTACTTTTGATTATGATAGAAGTCAAATACAGTTTGCGATTTTTAGAAGAGAAAACGATTCGCTTGTTTTTTCAGTTTGTTATCTAATTTAAGTAATTATTGCTCTTCTAGCTATATGTTCATCAAATATGGGGGAGTTCCCTAGCATTCCTCGCCCTTATTCTGTCCCATTGATCACAAGTCTTTTGACTGGCTGAACCTTTCTAAAAACATCTTTTGGCGTTTTCTTTTCACCATTTAATCTGAGCAGATCGTCTTCTACAGAAATTCCGAAGAGTTTCTCATTCTCCTCCAAATAAGGTAAAATTAGTTCCCAATCTTCTGGTGTAATTGCCGAGAATTCACCACCGTTTAATTGCTCCTCTACCAGCTTTTGACGGGGGTCTCGTATGTATATGGCCCCGCCCGAGGCGAGTGAAAAGAGATTTGAGCCAGGGTAGGGACTATCCTGATCTTTAAAGCCCCCATTTTCATCGGTTTCAAGACCATTTAATATAACGAATCCGCCTCCTTCTAGCGGTTCGCCCGCCATGAAAGATTCCGCTAAATAATCGAGACAGGTTCCGTTTATCACTACACGGGTCTTTCCCACAGCGTTTATGAGAGGTCTGCCTGCAGCATTCCCCAAAACGTATGCTTCGCCTCCTTTTGCCCCGTACATAAAGGTCTGTCCAACATCACCGAAAACTACGAGCTTACCGTTCTTCATTATCTGTCCGAGTTGGTCTTGACCGTCACAATGTACATAGATATCAGCACCGTCTATAGATGAGCCGAGATAATCTCCTGGGTTATCATACACATCAATCTTCACCCCGTTCGTTTGCGGCCCTAATCCGGAGCCACAAAAGCGATGTCCACGCATGTTATAAACGATGAACCGTTTCCAACCCCGCTTATAATTCTCTACGATAATCCTGGCAGCACTTTCTCTCCCTTCCGCAGGGAAATCCTCGACATCTATAATCAAGACATCTTTTTCGTTATTGGGCGGGCGTAAAAAATCTCTATTCTCCCAGCGGAATAGATGGTAGATACCATTTGACATCGCTTTGTATGAAGGAGTCCCCTCAAATATCTCATGAAGTGCTTTTCTGAGTAGCTGAATTACTGAACTTCTCTTCTTGGTGCCAGTATCGTATCTGTGGTCGTTGAGGAGTGTCAAAACATTGATTATTATGGTCTTTTTTTGCTCATCTCTTTTTGCGTTTTTTATAATTTCTGATGTAATCCATCGAAATGTGTTCCAGTCCCAGTCATTAACCCCGCGTTTCAAGAATGTGTACAAACTGTGCGTGCTTTTTAATGCTATCCTCATCGTTTCTCTGAGTTTTTCGGCATCCTGTGGTTGAAAAACTGCTTTTGTGAAATCGCAGTGTTTCTGGTTTTCAGGTGTATGGATGGTATCACCGAATTTATTGGTACATATCAATGTTTTCTTTTCGTTACCTTGAACGGTGAATATAAAAGCACCGCCATCTGTGTAGCTCCCACCACGTGCATTCCAATATTTGTCTGCGATCGAAGGAAAGCGTTTATCATCTTCTGATAAGCTCTTAAGCGTTGCATCAATCGCTTGCTTCTCTGAAGCTACTAGCCCCATCTGCAGCTCTTTGCCTTCTATGAGCGCAAACACCTGCGGTCGTAGCATTGAGGTATCTGTAATTCCAATCAACTGGAAGCAGCCGTCAAACGGCTCTGTACGCGCAATTATGAAGAACCAAGGACCGTCTGGTGACCCATGGATATGTGTAGTCTGGAGGGAGTGATATATCTCTTGCTTTTCAGGTTGAAGCAAATCAAAGTCAATCTCGGTCGTGGGTGCCATTGCCTCAATGATGTATTCCAGCGGGTAGGCATATTCTCTGTTCAACAGGTCAAATAGCAGAATAGCCACTTCTGTATCAGTTAGGAACAAGGGTTCTTTACCATGCTGATCAAGGTATTCCACGACAGAATGGTAATTAGCGAAATCGCCGTTGTGCACCAAAGCTTCATGCATTCCCATGAATGGGTGCGCTCCGCCAGGATGCCAGACCCTTCCCCGTGTTGGGTACCGCTGATGTGCAATCCAGACATGTGCCCTGAAATCCTCGAGCTTGTAGTACTGTATTATGCTCTCGGCATATCCGACAATCTTCAAGATCAGCATGTTTCTACCTTGAGAGAGAACAAACGCTCTCTTGTCGCCAAGCGCGGCATAGAATCTCTTATTGATCCTTATGCTGTTCTGGTAGACGAACTCGTCTTCAGCTTTTCTTTTGTCCATCTTTTCCAAGTGATGATCATGTATGAACGCATCAAGAATGCTCTCTCTCACTCGGACGAAGTAGCGCCAGACATCAGGGGGTCTGGTCTCTAATCCTTTGACTTCGCGATAATCTGATACGGTTGGTATCTGTTCTGCGTGGTCAATCTTCATGAAGGGTATGACGAATTCTCGTTCTACTTCTTTACGAACTTTATGGTCTATAAATGCGATCTGGAGCAGATAATCCTCTTCCAGCATTGACTGAGATACTCCTAAATCTTCGTGCGAGAGCCCAATTGCAGCGATACCCCCCCCTTTGCCGTTCCCTCTGTTATGCATCTGTAAGGCGGGTTTGAATATATGCTTGCCCTTTACAAGAACTGTTGAAGCAAAGCCAACAACGCCGCACCCACCTTCCGCCTCAGAGCTATGGTGTGTCTTCATGCTACCTCAGTCATCCTTACCTTTTGTATGTTCTGAATTCATCAAACAATCGTATCTTCCGACGAGTTCCGTTATACTTTGCATACCGAGCTGTTTGAGGATACTTATTAATGTGCTTCTCCATGCAGCGTAGAGATTAATGAGACGTTGTGCTCCCCACTCTACACTAATTACCTCGGAAAGTTCCGGGTCGGTAGTTGCAATACCACGCGGGCAGCCTCTATTGGATTCACAACAGCCGCACCGCACACAGCCCAATGCCACAAGATCAGATGTACCGATAACTACGCCATCTGAACCCAGAGCAATCGCTTTGGCAGCATCATAAGCGGTGCGTATTCCACCACTTGCGATCACTGTTATCTTATCTCGGATACCCTCTTCCTTGAGAAATTCGTGCACCTTCGGGATTGCGTACTCGATTGGCATGGCAATATTCTTTTTTGCTATATCGGGTGCAGCTCCAGTACCTCCATAGCTCCCGTCTAGGTGGATGATATGGGCACCAGCATAATAGCTACCCACAGCGACCATGTCGATGTCACTTGGCGTCGAGACTTTAACAGAGATGAGTGCATCAGGGTTTATTTCCCTTATCCAGTCGACGTGCTTCTTATGATCTTCAACAGAATAAACGCTGTGGAACGGAAACGGAGAGAAGAGGCTGCTGCCAGCAACAGCTTCGCGCATTCGCGCAACTTCAGAGGTCACCTTGTCACCCAGTAAATGTCCGCCGAGACCAGGCTTAGCTCCTTGGGCATATTTGAATTCGACAATCTTTACTCGCTGGATGCTATCCTCAGACACGCCAAAAAGGCCGGTTGCTACCTGTGTGATCATGTTGTCATCGTATGGTTTTAATGCATCTGGATAGCCACCTTCGCCGGTGCATGTAAATGTACCCCACGCTTTAGCCGCTTTTGCACGTGCAAGCATAACTTTGAGACCGACAGAACCGAAGGACATTCCACCACCGTAGAATGGCACCTTAATGCTAATTTTCCTACCATCTCTTTTGTTTAGCTCTAGCTCTGTGTTTATAGCACTCTCCTCAATAGCTTCTGTTCTTCCCTCTTTTTGGAATTTGAAGAGGAGCCCATCGAATCCACCTCCAGAACTCCCGATCTCGTACTTTAGACCTTGAAGAGGAAGCCCTGTCTCTGCCTGCTTCCACGTACCTAAAATGAATTCTCTTGTCCAACGACTATCTCCAATTGATGTGTAATTTTGGTTCTGAACTATTGATAGGGCTTTTCTAGGGCAGTGGTCAATACAATATAACGGATTATTTTCGCATTCTTTGCCTATGCAGAGATAACTCCGGGGTTTTGACACTCTATTATGCCCAGTTTTTCTCTCGTGAACCCCAGATGGACATATAGCTGCACACATACCACAACTTATGCATTTAGTTAAGTCTCTACTCACTTCTACTTCGCAGATATCATTCGGGAAATTTGATGGTGCAAATTTAATTACTGGATTTAATATTGTTTGTCACCCCCTCACTCCTAAGAATTTTTTCAAAAGTCTCATGCCGAATATCTTCATGTAATATTGCCCGGCCAACTTCACCACGGAGCCTTCTTACATCTCTTAATCCCATCGCACCGAGTACTTCTAGAAGTTGGTTCCGCCAGGCTCTCATAAGATTGATTATACGCTGTGCTCCATAGTCTGAATTAAGAGCTTTTAGTTCAACTGGGCATGATAAGCCATTTTGACAGCGCTTGCAATACCTGCACTCAAGCGCTATTAAGAGGGGCAGGTCAACTGCGGTTACGTCAGCACCGCATATAATCGCTTTAGCCACGTGCTCAGCCATTGCGATGCCCCCGCTCAGCATGAGTGTCACCTCATCACGGATTTTGTGCTCTACCAGAAGCCTATGGGCATCTAGGATCCCATCTTTCACAAAACGATTTTTATCGGACGAGCTGATCACTTTTCCGTTGACATCTGCACAGAGATGTAATACCTCTACACCAGCGAATGCCAGTTCTTCGACGATCTTGTTAGTCGAGTCACCAAAAGGGATCCTTACTGATACAATCATCTCATTTTTTAGTCTTTTTATCTCTTCTACAACTTTCAGGACTTCTAGGTCGTAAGCTATCTCAACCATCTTACATTTCTTTATCACACCCTCAAATTCTGGAAACATGAGCTTTTGATTCATTTTTTTTGAAAGATTTGCGAAAAAAGGCACCAAATTTGCTTGATATTTTGAATTAAACCATTCGTCAAGGTCTATGATCATAAAGGTGCCGAGGAAAGAAGCTGCCTTTACCAAAGACTCATAAACGTTTTTAGAGAATCTGAATGGGATTATATCGAAGATCAAAGGAATTGGAATGCTAAGTGTTGGAGGTAGTGGCGATTTGATCTTTCCTTTGTTATCAAACGTAAGCATTTGTGCCTTTCTTCCAATATAAACCGAAGTACTAATGTATTCTCTCCCATGTATTCCATCCCGTGTAGGTCTGACAATCTCGGACATGTCGGTCCACATCGAATCAAATCCTTCGCCCGAAAACGGTCCAGTGTATCCTGTGCCGGATACAGGGATACTACCGGTCTCCGCTTGATACCATATCTTTCCAAATGTCTCTGGGGTCCAGTAAGAATCGCCAAGTAGGAGCCACTCCTCATTATTTTTTATGGTTAGTGCTTCTTTGGGGCATTCTTGAATACAGCGGAAGCAACCTTTACATAGATAATTTACTGGTTCAGATATGAAACGAGGATCATCTCCCCGCCTTTTGTGGACATCATGCAAGCACACAAGCGTGCATCGTCCACAATGTATGCACTCATCCTCATTCCGTTCTATCACGAATTTTCCCACAGGTTGAAATCTTGGTGGTGCTGCTGAACCAGCGATGCTATACTTTTTGGGCATAGACGAACCTCCAATACTCCTCACTTGCCTCAATAGATGAGACGAAGTTTTGAATTGCATCTTCTGGTTTGTCAAATATATGCTCAAGTCCTTCTTCCAGCTCTAACCATGCCGTAAGTAGGTCTAGGTCATTCTGGCAAACTTCTCTACACATGCCGCAGTGCAGACATAAAAAGGCCTTTTCTGCATCGCTTTTTGTTATTGTTTCCCCTAATAACAGTTTTTTGGCCAGATGCATCTTATTTTTCGGGTTGAGCAATTCATCCCGGGTAATCAGGTAAGCGGGACAAACGGAAGCACAGCTCCCGCATTTGACACATGAATATACGGTCTTTTCTAGTTCTGTCTCGTCTTTAGTGCTTTTTTCTTCCAAAATCGGACTTAAGAGTATGGGCGAAAACATAGGAGCTATCTTTGTAATGGTTCTGAAGACGACAGGCTTTAATAGTATCCCAGGTATATTTGCCCATTTTGTCCGCGCAGTGAAGAATTTACCGGGATTTAAAATATTGCGTGGATCGACCTCATGCTTGTAAGCTTTGTAGCGTCGAAGAGTCTGGTGGTCAATTTTTTCGTTGATAAATGGTGCATTCCATATGCCAAGTCCATACGGGACTCCTCTAAAAGCTATACCGATTTTTGTAAGTACGGGGATTAGCGCTAGATGGGCAAGATATGTTCGAAAATTTCGCACATCAGAATCGTAGTGTATCAACACGAGTGCCTCGTCTTTTCCGATGATGTATGATTCCACGTTAATCTTGACTTTGAATCGTTTGGACATCCGAATTATCTTCTTTAAATAAGGTGAAAAGTTTTCAAGCGGTATTGTAAGCTCACAAGCTAGAGGTGTGGGCTTACTACCTTTTCTCTTCATCGAGAAAAGCCGTTCGTGCCAGATATAATGTGCAAGGTATTCTTCTGCATGAATGCCTCTGTTCGATGCGAAAGATAGGAATTTGCGATCCTCCAATTCATCCTCGAATGTCACCAAAACAGAATCCTTTTCCCTGAAAGACCTCTCTCCGAGAATTTTATTTGTCTCACCGATATGTGCAGCATCCATGTACTTGATGTTGTATGGCACAATATTCTCTTTTATCATGTCTTTGATGAAATTGACTGCTGCTTCTGCACTGTCAAAGTAAATCATGTGTGGCAACGCCTTTCTGGGTTTATTTCTCAGTTTCAATGTGGCAGTAAGAACTATTCCAAACTGACCCTCAGTGCCAAAGAAGAGCGAAAACTCTTCATCATCTTGATTTATTGACTTGATCTCACCAGATGGGAACAGGACTTCAATCGATTCAATTTGGCTTTGAATGTTTCCGAACTTGAAACTTCCTATACCATATCCGCCGGTGGCGATCCAGCCGCCAATTGTAGAGAAGAAGCTCGATGGGTATGTCCTCATTGTAAGCTCTTTAGACTTCAGAAAATTCTCTATCTCTGACCATCGCACCCCTGCTTGTACGATTATCGTCATTTTCTCTTGATCCAACTCGTCAATTTCGTTAAGGGATGAGAAGTCGATAACCATACCACCAACAGTGGGAACTACGCCGCCAAGACCTGAAGAACCCGAACCTCTTGGAAAGATTGCTACCCGCTCTTCATTTGCTACTCGAATAATTGTTTTAAGTGCTTCTATTTTTTTCGGCTGGATTATCATTTCTGGTATGTTATCAAAGAGTAGTCCTGTGAAAGGTATTGCACCGATGTCCATGGAGTAGACCTCACGCTCAAAGGCACCGTCAAGTAATCTTGCATCATTGCCTAGTAGGCTTTCTAGCTTTTTCTTTAAATCCCTGCTCATGCTTCTAATATCTCCATACCGTTTCTCACTGAATCCATAGGAACATGCTATTTGCTGATTTAGAGTACACCTAAATACTTTTGCAACTCCCATTCGCTAACTTTTGTACGGTAATCATCCCATTCAACCTTCTTAGAGGCGATGAAACTCTTAAAGATGTGATCACCTACTGCCTCTCGTACTAGTTCGCTCTGCTCGGTAAGTGCGATGGCTTCGATCAAACTTCCAGGAAGGGATTTTATTCCTTCTTTTGACTTTTCATCTTCGCTCATCTCATATACATCCTTTTCGATAGGATTTGGTAGCTCATACTTGTTTTTTATGCCTTCCAATCCCGCAGCGAGCATTACCGAAAATGCTAGGTAAGGATTGCATGCAGGATCAGGGCTCCGGAATTCTACCCTTATTGCCTTTTCTTTCCCGGGTTTGTACATCGGAACACGAACTAGTGTGGACCTATTGCGTCTCGCCCATGCTATGTACACAGGTGCTTCGTAACCAGCTACCAAACGCTTATAAGAATTCACCCATTGGTTGGTAATCGCCGTAATCTCTGTTGAATGTCGTAGTAATCCTGCTATATATCCCTTACAGAAATCTGAAAGACAGTATTCGTCGTTCTGGTCAAAGAACGAGTTCCTTTCCCCTTTAAACAAGGACATATGTGTGTGCATCCCACTTCCGTTCACTCCGAAGATAGGTTTTGGCATGAAAGTGGCATAACAACCGTATTGCTGTGCAATCTCTTTCACCAC
>JAAEEL010000064.1 GCA_013415795.1 Methanocellales archaeon
AGGCAGCATTCGCAATCGTTGGACTACTAGCAGTAGCTTATTTGGTTCTGAAACGAAGAGACTAAACTAAACCTAAATGAAGGGAGAAATCCCTTCTACAATTTTTTATTTTTTTATTTTTAAGTTCCCCCTCAGCGATAGCTTTCTTAGCTTTAAATTAATTAGGTTGCAACAATTTTTCACATATTAAAATGACTAAATCCAAGTATTGAGGTGGGTTTAGCACTATATTCAAATAACAGTAAAAAAGTGGTACCAGTCCTATGAAAGATGGTCAAAATAGGGAATCTATAGCTATTTTTTGGATCATCTCTCAGAAGATATACCAGTCTTATAAGCGCGTGAAAATAAATAGATTGATTTTATTATAAAAACTTGAGATTTTGTTTTTATGTCATCATCGACGACCTTTTTTAGCCATATCCCTACGTTGCTTGGCTGTGTAACCAGTAGCTTTTAACAGGAAATCACGAAAATGCTTGTTAGTATCAAGGATCTTTGCCTCATCTGCACCTAAATCCGACTTGGTGTCTACGAATAATTTCTTATTTACCCATACGGTCATCTGTTTAATTGCGCCATAACTCAAAGTGTATTTGTCATCTGTCTCGACTATCTTGGCAGAAAAACAATCTTTTAGGGCCTTAAGTATTCTGTCTTTATCTGGCTTGTAGCCCCTTTTAAAGTCATATTCTTGGATTGTGTCACCCCAAATCTTTTTTATGTATGGGTGTTCATCTACATGACTCATATATTTTATGGGCCCGTGGCTTAGTCTGGATATAGCACCGGCCTTCTAAGCCGGTGGTCGGGGGTTCAAATCCCCCCGGGTCCGTGGTAGCTATTGAGATTAAACAAAGAGGGATTACAAAAAAGGAAGTGCATAAAATCGGCGATAAAGGAGCGAAGATAGATGCATTTTGGGATATACTACTAAACTTCTTAATTTTCATCGCAAGTAGGTATCTCCATCAAGAACTAAAGAAAAAGCCCCACGTTGTTTGAAACCATTGAAAAGAGCCACGTATAAAACTACGTTATTTTAGATAATTATGTTGGATCCATTTCACGTAGAAGTTGAATTAATTGTTCAATGATGGTTTAAGAAATCATACAGGTATATCAAACATCTAGAAGACTATATTGAAGCATTTGAACCGATAGATAGGGATTGCTTTAGTTCACGTTGATACTTTCAAATTCTCAGATTTCTCGCAAAAACGAATATCGCTAATGCAAGAGCTGCAACTATGATAGATATCGCTAGTCCCCCTCCCATAGATATAATAGCGTTTACGGTGCTTGCTAGTTGTGCCGTCCGATGCGAGCCAAATACTAGGACATCTTCAGCGAATTCAGTTGACATTCCTGCTTGCACGGGCTCCATATTCTTTATTGCCTCTTCGGTCATTTCTCTTATCGTGTTGATCAACTCATCATGATCGATTCTGGCTCCGATGAAATTGCTTCCACCAACATTCACTGAATGCGTGTCAGTTGTCATGACTTCCGCTTCATCTACAGGAAGCGCTTTAATGATTGCATCCCTTAAGCCAAGTACCATATTATTGCCATCGATTAGCACGTATGCAGTTTTTTGCCCAAGTACTTCAACGACCGCAACCTTTATTCCAAGTGCACCAATTCCTTTATCTGGTGGGTGCATGGGATCCCTTTTAGAGACGCCCAACATAATTCGAGCATTTTTGGTTGCCAATAATTTTTCTGTAACCTCTGAAGAGGCTTTTATGATTTCATAGGAGGCATGGCTTCCTGGAGTTATCACATTTGCATATGCTTCAGTACAATTATGTGCATCTATGAGCGCGGCGTACTTGGCTCCCTTAACTCTCGCCTCTGCCATAGCCGTCAATCCAACTGCGAACTCTATGTCTTCCGTAGGAGCCGGACATTGGGACGATGTGAGCAATACAGATTCCCCAAATTTCTGACCCAAAATGGTGGTATTACCTTTTTTTATCCTAATGGACTTGGTTCCTACATCTGTATATGCTACATTGTTCAAAGCCTTCTTTGCGGCAGATATTACCTTTGGTATTTCTTCAACGGAAACCAAGTTAAAATCATGATATGCAGTACCATGTGGAACGAAGACAGTCCCATCAAAGTTTTCTGTCACCATCATCGGCAAATTCCCGCCGCCAATCTCACCCATCAATCCAGGATGAACATTAGGGATCACAAATGTTGCCTTTTCTGTACAATCTCGCTTAAAGCTTAGAACTGTGACTGGAGCGTCCACGGATTCTCCCATATCTCTAAAAAAATCTTCTATCCCAGACGGTCCATCAGCCGTATGAGTGATAAAACCTCTGATTAGGTCAAGACCCCCCACTCCAAATGCTTTTTTCATTGGTGCATCGATGTATCTTGCAAATAAGTAGGATGCGAGGACGAATATTATACATCCAGAAATCAAATTTGTGTAGTGGACCAAGCTATGGGTGTATAATGAAAGGAAGACACCCCCAAAAAGTGTTTGGAGTGAGGCGGGAGTCATCATTTTCCATAGGTTATTGCTTGATACGGATAGCAATATGAGCATTCTAATTGCAAAAACGATGCCCAATGCCATTATGTAACCTTCAAGCGTTGCTGAAAAAAGCGCTCCAGCTATGCAGAAAATTCCAATGATGGTGGTGCCTATAAGGGCAAGCAACGAGGATCTGTTAAGCGTCATTTTTCCGCCAAGTGTCCTAGTGAGGGGTGAGGAGATCAATGCAGAGATTATTGCTGGTATGCCTATCAGGAGTAGTCCTGCCTTGATGTCTGACCACAACCCATAATCGAAGCTTATGCCTATTATTAGGGAGAAGAGTAGCAGAAAAAGAATGGAATATGTCCACTGTGGCGCTTTAAATAGATACTTAGATAGTTCAGCAACTCGGTCATCCACGTCTTTTTCCATGGAGCTCACTTGTCTTTCAGCCTTGTCTTTAAAATCTCAAGAGTTCCGTGATCATCATACCACTTTTTTTTGGTTGTGACCAACTCGATTTTTTTGGAAAAGAATGGTGCATCTATCACTAATGTCTCATATTCCCCACCTTCTCCAGCCATATGTACACCGTACCTCTGGCTTAAAATCTTTAATTCTTCTATTGTTTTTTCATCCATCCTTCGACCTAGCCAACTTTCGTTTAAACCAAAAGCAGCTACATGGGTTATAAGAATATCCAAAACTTTGATCATCTCTCTGAGTAACACCTCAGAATCCTGATGCCAGAGTGGTGCATATACCTTGAGACCAATTTTATTACAGATTCGCTCTACGCGTGATGCTTGATATTCGGATTCGATCGCTCCTAACAGGACGCCTTCTACATCTACTTTATGTAGCGCTCTCTCCAAGTGTTCCAACTCAAGCTCCTTTTCACCAGTCGATTTTTCGACTAATAGGGGAATTCCGCTTACTTTTGATAACAACTCTGTCAGATGAATATTTGGCGTGTGATACATATATGAGTTCGGATTTTGGGACTCCATAGTAATAAGGTCAGTTATATTATGACCATTTTGGAGTGCCTTGCACATTGCGAAGACAGAATCCTTCCCACCTGAAACGAGTGCAGCTAGTTTCATATCGTCTCATGAAAAAATCTTTCGTATCTTTCTTTCATCTGACTCCAATCTGGTAGATTGGTCTGTGTACCCCTCTTTTCCACAACAAAGGATGCAACTGTAGCTCCAATTTTACCGCAGACATCTAGGTCGTAACCTTTTACAAATCCGATTAGAAATCCGGCCCTATATCCGTCGCCTGCACCAGTTGGATCTACTGAACTGACTTGAACAGATGGGATTTCGATTCGTTCATTCGCATATATCCTGCTACCTTCTGCACCATATGTAACAACCACTGTTCCAACTTCATCTCTAATATCTGCGAGTGATTTAGTAATTATCTTGCATAGTCGTTGAATCTCATGTCTATTTGCAAATAATATGTCAGTCTCACGGAGTATTGATTGTAGCTCTTGAGCAGAGTATCTCACCAGGTCCTGTCCAGGGTCAAATGAAACGATTTCTGCCATATGGGCCATTTTTACGTTAAATACAGGATTAGCAGTAGCTATATGAACTATTTTTGCTTTAGGGACTTCTAATTCTGGAAAGCGATCCGATGCCCCCCAATAAAAATAAGTGATCTGATTTTGATTTTCGTCATTAAATATATAGCACCTAGCCATTTTTTCTCCCTCAAATTTGACTAGGTGGTCCAATTCAACGCCTAAATTCTCCAGATGGGCTTCATAGCCCGAATGGCTGAAATCCATGCCTACGGGGGCTGTAAGTTCACATTTCCCGCCCAAACTTACAATGGTTGCAGCGATATTCGCTGCTCCGCCACCATAGAATCTTTCGTATTCAATAACGTAAGTGGATGAATTCACGTCCGGAAATCCAGGGATGCTGAAGATGTAGTCCAGGGCAACATGCCCGACGACTAAAATTTTTTGCATCAGACCACTTCGCTGACATCGACTACCTGTAATGGCACATCTCTCAAAGCTTTACCTATCAATAATTTTGCTATGCGGGATGCGTGCTCCTCGTTTTTAGCGCTAAAAACCTTGGCTCCGAATGTTAATCCAACAATTGCGGTGTCTGCCGACTGAAATACGCTATCTAACTCCTCCCCGCATGCTGGGCATGGCGTCGATCCGACCTCTATTTCCACATAATCTAATTTTGGGTTCAATCTTTTTCCAGCTTCAGAGACTGCTATGCTCATTGCATCATTTACGCTTCCAACATCTCTTACAAGCCATGCCGCCTCTAAAGTTACATAATAGTCCATCTTTTGCCTCTTTTGTCTTCTTTAGTTACTATCGGGATGGATTTTCCTCCATGTTTGCTTTTCCGAGTTCGAATATCCACGATAATGGGGTGTTCAATGTCATTGCTGACCAACAATGCAACTCCCGGTTGTAACCTTCTTATCTCTTCTTCCATCCCAGAATAAAAACCTTCAAGCCCTTTGCTTATAGCCCTCAGATCATTTGGATTAGTAACCTTGAGAATGATCTGTGTATTACACTGCGATAAAATGTTCTTGTCGATGCGAGCTGGTCTTTGTGATACTACCATTATACCAAGACCAAATTTTCTTCCCTCTGATGCTATGGTCCTAAGAATGTTGCTCGACACGCTTTTTTCGAGTCCTTTCTCTGGACAGAAATTATGTGCCTCCTCTACTACCAGCATTGCTGGCGGTATTTTTCCCCTTTTTCTTGCTTGAAACAGTTCATTACAAAGACGTGCAACGATTATGCCCTGAAGTTCTTGCGTTACACCTCCCATATCGATGATTGACGCTCTTCCCTTTTTAATTAGTTCATCTATTGTTGTTGGGCTAGAAGATAGTATACCTGTTTCACGTAAAGATTCCAATGCATTGATAACGTTCCATTTTGACTTGCTTTTCTCTTCTTTACAGAAATTTATAATGTCATCTATGGTGTACAGTTCTATCTTTTCCTTTACTCTACTAACGGCTTGGTGCAGAATACCCATTTGTATGTTAGAATCTATGGCAAGCATTTGTGCTAAGGACTTTGCACTGAGATTAATCTCATCCAAGCGGAACACTTTGTCAGCTTCTTTATTTAATGTCAAATTCGCAGGCGTATATACAACAACTTTTGATCTATAGCTTTTAGGAGTTATACCAAATCTTTCTGATCCTTCTAAATCCGTGTTCTCATATCTCAGAGATACATATTCCCCATGTGGGTCGATGATCAGGAGTGGAACATCATGCTCAATCAACTCCTCTATTATGACGCCTGCCGTATATGATTTCCCGCTGCCCGTTCTTGCCAAAATGGAGCAGTGCTTTTGTACTAGTTTGTTCACATCCAAGTGGACCGGCACATCATGTCCCTGTAGCAACCCGAGATAAATCCCATCCTGAGCGAGACCGAGCGTGCTCTGCACCAACTCTTTATCTGCTTCATATACTCTATCACCCGGAGAGAAGGGAGTTTTCGGAACTACGAGAATGCCCTGGGCATTCCTTGATCCAATTACGTTTGCCTTTGCTACAATTTTTTCATCTGAGCTTCTTACTTGCATGCCCTCTGCCACACTAATAGCAGTGTCAAGGGAGTAGATCTCGCTAGACCTAGTTATGGATATAACCTGTGCGAGTACCCAGCCATTTGATTCATGCCACACCTTGACGTAACCTGTACGACTGATAATTTGACCGTCAGCAGAGGCAAATTTGAAATCAAGCGACCCAGTATCCCCAAATATGACACCAATCGGACCTCTGAGCATTATAATACCTCTTCTATTATCTCTGGGGGTGCGCTAGCAAGCTTTATGAGAGATTCAGCCTCTAAAAAGTGCAACCTTCCTGGAAAGACCATGCTATGAAGGTCTTTTCCAAAATCATATTTATGCAGTCTATCTACATAGTCTGCTTTCACTATGGGCTCTTCTGAGCCGGCACGCGATATACCGACTGCTATCCCATTTATTACCTCTTCCTCTCTTATACTCTCAACCCTGAATAGGAGTTCTATTGCCTGATTTATCTTCATATAATTTTCCTTTATGTCCATAAATAGTAGTGTGTGTAAATTATGTTCCTTGTTGGCTTTAATTGTATCGTAAGGCGCTTCAGATATTTGTTTTTTGTAGGGAAATGCAATAGTTGCAGACTTACCAAATCTATAGTTCTGCAATCCCGTCAATCCACATACGGCGGAGTATATTGAAGGTCCATGAATGATTCGGGTTCGGATGCCCTGATCTATGGCTCTAAGCCTGAGGTCTACATGTGTTGTTGCAATCATAGAGTCGCCACTCGATAAGAAGACCACCTTTTGATCTTTCGCACATGATAGTATCTGGTTTGCCCTTTCAACATCCTCCCTATCGACAATAATTATTTTCTTCTCGTACAAATGTTCCATGGTATCGAGGTTAGTTCCTGTCAGCGCAGAGGTGTAGAACTCAGCAAAAACGATGTCTGCGTCTTTTATCGCCTCAAGACCCTTTAGCGTTATATCTCTTTCATCGTATAATCCTAGACCGATAAATGTTAGCATTTCATCACTTCACTACATTTGTGAATGTTTGCCTCCAATAACTTACTTTTTTTATAGATATTAAATTGATTGACTTATTAATAATTAAACTATGTAAATAGATGTGTTTATGACAAATAGAGCTACCCCTTTACTTCTTATGGAAAACTAATCTATCAATTTACAAAGTTGTTCACAAACGTTCACAAGTTGTGGGTATGTGAATACTAAAATAAGGCACCATATACCCATTTAATCCTTAAAAGGAGTGTTTTAAGCCCATAATAACTTTTTAATTTATCTAAACCTCTGTTTCAGCTGAAAAGTATATATAGGGGTTGTATATTACTATTCACATGCTGTTCACAAAACAGCTTCACATCTAGAGGGGATGGGCCGCCAAAAGGAGGGTGCTTGATGAAGATAAATCTTGAGATCGTTGATGACGATATGAAAACCACCGTCATATTTGAGGGCGATCTCGGCAAAAAAAGAGTCCTTCATCTAATTGAAGCTCTGGATTTCCAGCCTACATCCACCAATATTTCTTCGTCTAGCACACCCCCTAATTTATTGGATATAAAAGATGAGAAGTTGACGGTTAAGGAAAGGCTGAGACTATTTTTAAGGTATGAGTATCCGAAGGTCTGGTTTACTTCTATAGAAGTGCGAGAGAATTATGAGAGCATTTTTGAAAATATACCTTTGAGCACCGTTTCTACCTATCTGGCAAGAATGTATAGGGAAGGTATTTTAGAGCGCAGGGGAAACCGAGTTCAACGGGAATACCGGTTTATCTATGGGGAGTCAGACGACCAAAAATTAGCGCAGGGTATGCCTCTTCATCTCTAGTTTTATTATTTATCAGTGCTATCTATTCTTGAGGTCACATTGTGATATATTCATGCATTAAGGTTCCAAATTCAAATGGTGAAACCCTTCGTAAAAAACTGATCGAAATTGGCGCTAGGGACAAATCCCTCAAGATCAAGTCAGATGACCGATTTTTGTATATTCCTATAGTGGATACCTCACTCGCGCCAGCGGGAGCGAAGTTAACCATTGAACAATTTGATGCAGTCAAAAAACCAAAAACGATAGAGGAACTTCTTGGGTTTGCGCCATCCTATGAGATCATAGGCGATATGGCAATTCTCCCAGAAGTGAGTATTGAAGTTGGCAAAGCAATTCTAAAGGTACATAAGAACGTGAAAACGGTTCTAGTTGCTATTTCGCCAGTTGAAGGTGAATATCGTGTACGGCGTTACAGGGTAATCGCCGGTGAAAATCGAACTGATACGATTTACAGGGAGCATGGTTTTATCTATGCATTGGATCTTCAGCGCGTGTACTTTAGCCCACGTCTTGCAACAGAACGTGCGAGGGTTGCCGCTCTAGTTGGACCAAATGAAACGGTCATAGACATGTTTGCCGGTGTCGGACCCTTTTCCATTTTAATCTCAAAACGCGCAAATAAAGTAGTTTCTATCGACAAGAACCCAGATGCAGTCCTTTTTCTCCGCAAGAATATTGCTCTTAACTCTATAGCGAACATTCAGATCATCAGAGGTGATGTGCATGAAGTCTCATATAACCTAAAAGGTCAAGGGGACAGGATCATCATGAACCTGCCCCATAATGCGCAAGAGTACTTAAATGATGCTCTGTTCATGGCAAAAACTGGGTCGAAAGTCCATTATTATGATATACAGCCCGAAAATTCATTTGAAGATGCCCTTGAAACTATTAGAGAAGCTGCAGCAAGCCATGGTCGCAATATCAAGTTCATAGGAATAAAAAAGGTGAGATCCTATTCCCCTAATAGTTATAACATCTGCGTTGACTTTCAGGTGATATAGGATCACAATTCTTAAGTTAGTGTAGGAGGGATTATCTTCCCTTGCAGCCAGCCGTCGTGGCTTAGTGGTAGAGCGGCCGCCTCGTAAGCGGCAGGTCGAGGGTTCAATCCCCTCCGACGGCTTTATGCAGATTCAGACATCCAAAGAAACTGAGCTCGTGGATATTACCGAGAAGGTTATGGAGCAGATAAAAGTAAAAGACGTTAAGGAAGGCTTTTGCATCGTATTTTCAAAACATACGACGACAGGAATAATCATTAATGAGAATGAGCCAAGACTAAAGGAAGATATTCTAAACATGCTTGACAAAATAGTTCCCGATGAAAAAGGATATCTGCATGATGACATAGATTCTAATGCGCACTCCCACCTCAGGTCTATACTCCTGGGATCAAGCATTGTAGTGCCAATAGAAAATGGATCCCTATTGCTGGGAACATGGCAGAGCATCTTTTTGGTGGAATTGGACGGTCCGAGAAGTAGAACCGTTAATGTCAGCATTATAGGTCAGAATCAGAATTGTAGGGAAGTCTAAAATTCAAATAAAGAAAAATATTCAAATAGGGGAAGACATCATCTATATAAAAAAAAGCGGGGGTCGCCAAGTCTGGTCAAACAACTTTTTGGCAAGCGCAAGCAAAAGGCTTGACCCAAAAGAGGACCATAGGCGGTAGGCTCAAGATCTACTCTCATAGGAGTTCGCGGGTTCAAATCCCTCCCCCCGCATATTAGTAAATTATGATGCATCTCAACTTATGGGGGTTTCCGAATAAAAGGTCGAAATCTATGGAAAGGAAGATAGTTTATTTCGAGGATAAGAAAGCAGAAAATACCGATGTCACTTTTGAGCTGGTTCAAGAGAGATTGAACACCTTGGGTATTAAGAAATTGGTGCTCGCATCTACTACGGGTTCCACGGCAAAGAAAGCCATGGATTTCTTTAAAGACGAAGGGGTTAAGTTAATCGTGGTGCCTCATCAGTTCGATTTTCATAGGGAAATAAATCCATTCCCTCTGGAATTGGTTAAGACCCTTAGATACTCTGGGCACGAAGTACATTTTGGTACCATGCTTTTCCACACCGATAATCTATACGAATCCGATGTCCCGACATTAATGGCAAACCTTTTACGCTGCTTTTGTCAGGGAGTTAAGGTTTGCTTTGAAATAGTTCTTATGGCTACAGATGCGGGTCTCTTGAAAAATGGGGAAAAGGTGATAGCAGTAGGGGGGACTGGCCGAGGATCTGATACTGCCCTGGTGATGCAGGCAGCATCTTCCCGCAATCCCAGAAATCTTAGAGTTAACGAAATTATTTGTAAGCCACTCAATCCGTTGGATTTAGATGGATCGGGGGAGAGGGTAGTTCGGAAATAGGTACGAGATTGATTTGATCTGATTATCATTTTTATCGATTATTGAATGAGAGACTAGCATTTATGGATGGAACCGAACGAGCAAATATTAAACTTGGGATAAGGGTGGCAATTGTGCTTAAAAAGGATCAAATCTCTGGAAAGTTAACGGAAGGCATAGTTAAGAATATTCTGACAAAGTCTCAACACCACCCCCACGGAATTAAAGTCCGACTTGTATCAGGCAAAATCGGCAGAGTGAAAGAAGTTCTAGAAGGTTAAATTAATTATTATCTAGGTATTTTAGAGCCATTCTAATAAAGAGTGAGCGAAAATAAATTTACATTTCTGTTAGTTTTCCGTAGATTCTATACGGCTATCTAAGAGAAGATTATTTATCTTTTTTACTAAAAATTGATACTACGAGAGTGACGCTTAGGGTGCAAATCAGAGCAATAAAACCTATTATATTGAACTCTGGGAGAGCTAGCGTTCTTGGAGAGACAGTGATTATGACTTCATCACTTGATTCTTGGCCTACAGTATCGTTAGCAAAAATTGTGTAGTTCCAAATGCCCAGCGTAGAGGTATCTATTGGAACAGTGACTTCGACACCACTAGTCCAAGCAGTAGGAGGTACAATCTGTACTCCATTTCTAATTATCCAGTAATATTTAGGGTTTGTTTCAGTCAAAATCCAGGTGATGTAACTAGTGCGTTCTAGTTCAACCGTTTGATCCGGGGGTTCTGTGATGCTTGGCGGGACATCACCCTTTGCCACTGATTTATTCTGATAAGAAATAACATAATTTGAACAATTGCCGTACATCTCCACCGACACGTTGTACCATCCATCCGCAGCACTTGAATTGAGATAGAAACTCACATTAGCAACCTGATCGACTCCCACCGAGGGATAATTAACTGTCGTAGTGTTAATGACAACAGTGCTGTTGAATATGTTAACCGTGTAGTTTGCCGGATTTAATTCGGTATATGTGAAGTTCACATAGAACTGTTCTCCTCCACTTCTGTAAACAGGCGAGGAAGTTGTCGGTTTATCTATGGTTATCGTTGGTGGAGTGTCATCCTTCAACACCGAACCATTCTGGTAGGAAATACCATAATTTGAACAATTATCATACATCTCCACCGACACGTTATACCATCCATCCGCAGCACTTGGATTTAGATTGAAACTCACATTCGCAACCTGGTCAGTTCCACCTGCAGGATAATTAACGGTCGTCGTGTTAATAGTTGCAGTGCTGTTGTATATGTTAACCGTGTAGTTTGCCGGATTTAATTCGGTATATGTGAAGTTCACCCAAACC
>JAAEEL010000065.1 GCA_013415795.1 Methanocellales archaeon
CTATCTCAGCTCCATTAAACAAAGCATTTTTTCTAATAACAGAATGGTTAAAATCCAGATTATTTTTAATTTTCATACCCGAAAAATCGACTTCAAGTAATATTGCACCTTCAAAATTAAAATCTTCTTTGCTGACTTTTTCTTCAACTTTCTTCTTTTTTAACTCGTTTATTTTCTTAAACTCTTCACTTGATTCATCTTCCGGGAGATCGACATGAAGTATGCAAAACTCCGAGTTCTTCTGACTCTCCTCCTTACAGTTCTCTCCATTGCGGAATTTGTATCCGCATTTTTCCATTTTGTTACCGTCCCTAGGATTTCATTACAATAAAGCGATAAATTGCACTTAAATTTTTATATTTTATATTAGTTTATATGATATGAAACATTTTCCATCACAATATATGAGGTTTTTTATGTCTAACAAGAAGAAATGGTTATTCAATGAGGTTGCTCAAAAATCTTGAAAATCCTGCCAGAGATGTACGATCTCTACTGGATCGGGGGTATCCTTCAACAAGTGTCATTAGGTTTGTAAGTAACCACTATAAACTTTCGATCTCAGAGAGACATTTGATAACCAGGGCAGTGCTACCCTCAAGCATTGCACAAAAACGTAGATATAAGAGGATAGGATGTAATGAAATTAAGGGCTTAGAAGTAATAATAGACGGATACAACGTCTTAATCACCACAGAAAGCGTATTAGATCAAGAGATCGTTTTATGCGATGATGGTTTTATCAGAGATATAAAAGGTGTTTTTGGTAAATACAAAAAGACCGAAGCTACTGATATCGCTCTCGCCGAGATATTAACCCTGTTATCTAAAAGCTCTCCTTCTATTGTTCTATTCCTCTTTGATTCACAGGTCAGCAAGAGCAGAGAACTAGCAAGATATGTTAAAGAAAAGCTAGCTCAGTTTGGGCTAGAGGGCAACACAGAAACACTAAAGAGTGTTGATCAAAAGCTGAAGACTTGTAAAGCGGTGGTGGCTACGAGTGATGGGGGCATTATTGACTCCGTAGATTCGATAGTTGACATACCTAAATGTATCATGAAAAATCTTAGAACAACTCCATTACAAATTAAGTAGTTAAGAATAAATATAGTTTTTTTATTGAATTATAAAAATAAGAAACACAAAGAACTATTCAAAATTTACGTTAAATATCACAAATCTGAGCTAAAAAACTTTAACCAATCCTATTATATATGTATACATCATAAGGAATATTATAAAAAGGTCAAAACCATGAAATGTAAAATTGCTTTGGTTTTGATGTTAGTATTGAGCTTACTAATCGTAACTTTTTCAGGATGTGTCAAAGAGGGGGCCATTCCACCTCCAGTACCTACGCCTACACCAACCCCAAAAACTACGCCTACACCAACCCCAAAACCTACGCCTATCCCTACACCAACACTAACACCTTTACCAAATCCCAAATACGTAGCTGGTGATATAGTCGCGGAAGGGCCAACCGATCAAGACGGTTTGCCAACCATAGTTTCTTATGATAAGAACACCGACCAGTATGAAGTCAGTTTCATCTTTAAAAACGAAGATGGAAACTGGGGACACTTTTTAAATGAAAGCACAGACTGGCATGATAGAGAATATGTTGAGGGACACTGTACAGTGGTAATCGCTAATGTGGACCTGTCTTCCATAACTATCGAAGAACAAAAAATTTCACCCGTACCTACATCCAAAACAACACAGGCAACTGCATCTTTTTTAACAATTTCTCCCAGTGAAGCTAAGCAACTCATCGATTCTAATCCTGACATCGTAATACTGGATGTTAGAACTTTTGGGGAGTTTTATCAAGAAGGTCATCTAAAGGATGCAATTAACATCCCAATTGACGAGTTGCCAGAAAGGGTAGGAGAACTTGACAAAAATGAGGATACAATCGTCTATTGTAAAAGTGGCTTCAGAGGCGCACAAGCAAGTCAGATTCTCGCTGATAATGGCTTCACCAAGGTCTACAATATAGATGGCGGGTTTGACGCATGGAAACTTAAAGGCTTTCCGATAGTAATGTCAAATACCTAAAACTTGATAAATTAAAAATCTGATACCAACTTACGATGCAATCGCAAGAATTATCTAAGCTAGAATCAATGAAATTCTCAGAAAAAGTACAAGTAATCACATCAATATTTAAGCTAATTACATCATATGGCAATTTTATATCATTATGGGCATTGAATAAGTAGAAAAAAATGAAATGGAAAATTAGCTTGATTTTTATTTTAGCATTATGTTTGCTAATACTAACTTTTTCAGGATGTGTCGAGGATGAGCCAGTAATGTCAACCCAGTCCATAGAATCAAGAGTTGTGGGCGCTCCAACGCCTATATCCAAGCCCGCATCTATACCTGTCTCTAACCATCAACACATACAACAGCCATTACCTACAACTAATTCTACGCAAGCTCAAGGAGAATATAATTTAGATTTAGTCACAATAAACCTCTCAGGAGAGGGAACATTCATCACACCACCATTTCAGCTCGAAAGTGGCACATATATATTTAGGATGAAGAATGACGGATCATCTAATTTTACGGTTTTACTCGTAAATGCTAAGCACGTCGAGTGGTGCGGCTGTTATGAATATATAACTGCCGTTCCCGTGGATACACTTGGTACTTTTGACGGAATTAAAGCAGTAAAAATACCGGATTTTGGAGATTACGTTTTAGATATAGATTCAGAAGAAGGCCAGTGGTCTATAATCATTGAAAAAACATGATTAGATAACCCCTATTTTTTGCCCGAGACATTTATAAATAAGCTATCAACAAGAATCGAAAATAAACATATATTTTACTATCATAAAAAATATTTTACTATCATAAAAAACAAAATCATCCTTTCAAAAAGATGCCCCTTAGCCGATCTAATATTCCAGAGATGGACCATCTGATATACTTACTTTTATCCTAGTGTTCTCGTCCCATCCGAAGCCCCTCACGATGTCCATAGGCAAAGTTACCATATAGGAAGATCCAACCTTCAGAATTTTTCTATCTTGCTCAGTTGTTTTATTGTCTTCTAATTTAGTTCCTATTATGGCTACATTTTTGATAAATTTTTTCAATACTGTTAGTTGAATTTTTAGTTTTTTTTGCCTTTTATAAGTTCATTTTATCACTTTTTACAAACGGATATTTCGCCTAACTACTTATATCCGAACTCTCTCATAAAAAGATTCTTACTATCGTCTTACCACCTATCTTCGACTTTGTTGGCTTTAGTTTTTCTCATTTGTCACCACATTCTACCACAAAGGACTAATACTAAACTACCTCTCTCAGAAAAACCTTTCATATACATCTTTCTGTTTGCTTATAATCGTGTGTTTTGGGTTTTTGTTTGGTTTTATTTGGAGGCTATACCCAATCTTTCAGATCCTCCAATCTGACCAGCCATTTCTGGCTCAGCTTCAAAATCGGGATGTTCTTCTTTTTGAGATTGTCCTTCAGGCTTTGAGTTGAGCAGCCCAATTGAAATCTATCTCAATTGCCAACTCCATTGCTGCAATATCTATGAGGGATAGAAAGCCTGCATCAAGAGCCACTTACTATTTGGTCGTATTCTTCCTGGCTCAGGAAATGGGGTGTGTATTCGTAACCATGAGTATCCATAGAACTTACAAATGATCTCATATGCTTTTGAGAGCCTGTCAGCAATCCTTCATAGGCTACTATTATGTCTTCCCTATCCGTATGGCCTATATGTTCCTCCAGATGAAGGATACTGACCTCCTCTACAGTGGCCCCGGCGCCTAGGGCATCTTCCAGAGATCTTTTTCCGATCTCAGTTTGTTGGTCGTAAAGTGCCTGAATGGTCTGATTTGTGAACAATCCGCGCTCTTCCTGAACAGGATCTTGTAGACTGTACCTATCTATCAGGATCTTAATCGAATCCATATGGTTCTGCTCCGAGTTGGCTACTTTCAGGAATATTGTTAGTTTCTCTTTATCGTAAAGATCGAGGTAGAGGTCCCTTGCCATCTTCTCTTCTTCCCTTATTAAGAGGATGCCCTCAATTTCGGTGGTGGTAAGAGGCACTTTTACCTGAACCGGCTCCTCACGGAGCGGCTGCAAAGCTTCGGATTCCAGCTCTAAAATCCCTTCTCCTCGCGCCACATTATGCATGACCTTGATGGAATCCGCGTCTGCCATACTCCATATAATGGATACTCTCTGGCCGACTGTGAAGGCTTTGTCATACTGGTCGCCCGTGTCCATCTTTCTCTTGAACTCAATAATTGTGTAGCCATTTTCTTCCCTTCCACCGTAATCAAGGATATCGTCGGTCCCGCCCAGCTCTCCATCCGGAACGTGGGGCCCGTAGTCATTTGTCGAGTATTTATCAAGGACTGTGACATTATCACCATCAACTGCGCCCATAATCATATCTGTATCCTTCATCCATTGAGTGGGTTCAAATCCAATGGATATCCATCCACTGGTCTCTCCCTTCAGAGCCATGTAGAGCGAATCTTCATCATTCTTCCAGGATATTTCGAGTTTTCCTCCTGAATAGCCCTGGGTCTCTAACCCATATAGGATCATGGTTTTAGCATACTCATTTTCTCCAACTAAACCATCAGGTTTCCACTCATCAGTTGGCTCCGGCTGAGATACCTTTTTAGGTTGGGTAAGAGTTGGAGTTGCTGCTGGCGTTGGTAATGGTTGTTCTGCTGGGTGCGATGGCGTTGCTGCTGGTCTTGGTGTTGCAGCTGGCGCTGCTGTTGGTGCTGCGGGCAATGCCGGTGCTGTTCTTGTAGGCACCGAAGGTGCTGGTGTGGGTTCAGGCTCAGATACGCATCCTGCAATACCCATTGTCGCTATAGCTCCAGCGATTGCGAGAGACTTGATAAACTTGCGCCTTCCGAAGGCTTTTGGATCGTCTTCTCTCTCTAAAGCTTCTAACACTCGAATTTCCTCCATTTCTTTTTTTTGAAAGTCCCCTCAACTGTCTCGGGAACTTACATTGCTTTATATGTCTGGTTGGCTTATA
>JAAEEL010000066.1 GCA_013415795.1 Methanocellales archaeon
CACTTTGATACTATCCACCTTTGACCCTTTTTCTTTCATCCCTTCTGCAAATGCTCTCGCTATTTTTTCAGTATTGCCGAATTTTGAGTCGTAAATAACTATGGCTTTTTTCATTTTAATTAACCTCTTTTACCCCTCCAACAATATCCCTATTATACCTGACTTATAAAAACAATGATTAATCAACTACTGGCTCAATTTCCTCAAACTCCCAGATATTCTCCACGTCCTTTTAATTCTATTACCACATCGATCACCTTACTACTATACTATATGTGCGTTTCAAGGTTTCAACAAAAAGGGCTATTTTGGTAGTTTTGCTTGATGAAAGGGAGTGTTTAGAGGGATTATTTGATGAAAATAATGGTTATGGGGAGATATTGTTGAAGAGAGTTGAGGGAAATTGTAAAAAAATGAAATTTTATTAAAAAAACATAGCTAAAGCTACACATAACAGTACATACAATCCAACTCAAAGATGACCTTCACATTTTTGGCAGATTAGCCAGTGACTCTCTTATCTTTTCCTCTGGGTATGCATAGTCCACTAACTTTCCAGAAAGGTAGGCATCATAGGCTGCCAAATCGAAGTGTCCGTGCCCAGAATTGGCGAAGAAGATCGTTTTGTCCTCCCCTGTTTTCTTACATTTAATCGCTTCATCTATGGTGGCTTTTACACAATGGGCAGTCTCAGGCGCCACTACAATGCCCTCCGTTCGTGCAAACTTTAATGCAGCCTCGAAAACCTCATTTTGATTATAGGCAACAGCACCTATGCTATTTTCTTTGACGAGTTTACACAACAAGGGTGCATCTCCGTGATACCTTAGACCGCCAGCATGTATTGGTTCTGGAACGAAATCATGTCCCAAGGTATGCATCTTTAAAAGTGGTGTGAGCCTTGCCGTATCTCCAAAATCATACGTATAGGGCCCTTTGGTTAATGTGGGACATGCCGTGGGCTCACAGGCTACCGCTTCTAATTCCGGCTTCTTGCCCGTTAACTTGTCACCGACAAACGGGAAGCAGGCCCCCGAAAAATTGCTTCCACCACCTACACACCCAAACATGACATCTGGATATTCTTCTATCATTTCAAACTGCTTTTTCGTCTCCAGACCCACAACTGTCTGGTGCAACATAACATGGTTAAGCACGCTTCCCAGCGAATATTTGGTGTTATCGTGGGTTGCAGCATCCTCTATCGCCTCACTTATGGCTATGCCCAGGCTGCCTGTCGTCTCAGGATCATCTTCCAGTATTTTTTTACCGGTATTTGTCTTCTGGGACGGACTCGGAAAAACCTCGGCACCCCAGATATTCATTAGTACTCTGCGATATGGTTTTTGCTCATAGCTTGCCTTTACCATATATACAGTGCAATCCAATCCAAATAGACATGTACTAAAAGCTAATGCAGAACCCCATTGACCGGCCCCGGTCTCGGTTGATATTCTCTCGACGCCTTCCTTCATATTATAATAGGCTTGAGCAACAGCCGTATTCGGCTTATGGCTACCAGGAGGGCTGACGCCTTCCCACTTGTAGTATATCTTGGCTGGCGTTTTTAGAGCTTTTTCTAAGCGAAGGGCCCGATATAGTGGTGTAGGTCTCCATAATCTATAGATTTCTCTGACTTCATCAGGAATGGGAATCCATCGTTCTGTGCTGACCTCTTGCTTTATTAATTCCATGGGGAAAAGGGGTGCTAAATCCGCTGGACCTATAGGTTCCCCTGTACCGGGATGCAACACAGGGTCCAACGGCGTTGGAAGGTCAGCTTGGATATTGTACCATTTCCTTGGTATCTCGTTCTCGTCCAACAAGATCTTTGTATTTTCCATCTAATTCACCTCTCCGTTCTCGGTTTGATTTCTATTTAAAGTTTTGTAGAGTTGTACTATAATGCATGAAAACAAAAATATAATATATTTTTAAGACATTATATTTTCAAGACCGAAACGCTTTTTGCCCACAAACAGAGTTGTGAGATGATGAAAGGTCGGTTGATAACTTTTGAGGGTATCGATGGTTCTGGCAAAAGCACCTTAGCAAAGCGTGTTGTGAGACTTCTTAGAAAGGATTATGATATTTTTTTCACAAAAGAGCCAACCACGACATGGACTGGAGACGTGGTCCGCCAATCGATAGATTCTGATACTGATTCCTTAGTAGAACTATTTCTCTTCATCGCGGATCACGCAGAGAATGTTGCCCTGATTAAAAAAGAATTGAGCCAAGGAAAGATCATCATTTCTGATCGTTACTCAGACAGCCAGTATGCATATCAGGGTGTTTTGCTTGCAGATCGATTTGAAGATCCTATCAAGTGGATCAAAGAGATTCATGATGGATGGAACATAAAACCTGATCTAACTTTCTTGCTTCTAGCTGATCCTTCAGTATCACTAGCTCGCTGCGATCGCCAAAAAGCAAAATTCGAGGAAATCGAATTCTTGGAGAAAGTACAAAAAAATTATCTCAAGTTGGCTGATGAGGAGCCTGAACGCTTCATAAAAATCGATGCAGAAAAAGAGTTAGCCGAAATGGAAAAAGAGGTCATGGACAGGATTACTAGTTATTTGGAAAGATTATGAAAATCCCGCATTATAAAGTAGATAAGACATTCCTTCAGTACTAATAAAAACATTATCATGCATGTGCTAAGCAAGCATGGGACAGTAAGGTGAAACATGATAACTTTAGGGGGTGGTGTCCACACAGGCATACTTTATCAAAAGCCTGAAGGTAAGACTGAAAAAAGGAATAATAATCGGAAACAGATGAAAGTAGATTATGAAATAATTTAAAGTATTACTGGCTTCAAGATGGCAATATATCGCTAAGGATAATGTAGAAATTTTTTGAGATAATTTTTATGGGGAGACTTTTTCTAATCTAGTCTAGCTGCTATCTCTTTTTCGATAAGATTCAATGCCTTCTTTGCTTTTTCTGCATCATCTACCACTAGTATGACAACATCATTTTCCTTGGCACCAAATTCTGCTTTTACTAACTCCTTCTCTGATCTCGAGATACCATAAGCTGGGAGTTCATCTGTAGATATGTAGCCTTTTATACCTGTTTGACCTTCAACTTTTTTTGCTAGACTCTCTGCGTATGCTTTGTCCTCCGCCAGAACGCCAGAAAAGTTTTCTACTTTTGTTCCCAAGACAACCCCCCCTCTACCCAAGACTGCCTTTATAAGCCTAGAGTCGGCTTTTTCAAATATCTTGGTTACGTCTTTCAATTTCATTCCCCCACATAAATAAAGTGACTAACCAATTAAAAGCTTTGTATTTTATGTTAGATTTTGATTTTTTTTTTCACAATACACAATAATATTCAACATACGGAGAGAAATAAAAAACTTATACATCGTTCTTAATAGTATCATCAGGATTTATTTACATGCTCCCCATCCAAGATAATACATAAAGTAAGACATAATGCGGGATGAAATCATGAAGTTCAAAATCAAGTTACGGAAAGGCTGACTCAAAATTTTTTCAATATAAATCTGATCTTTCGGTACTAATTTAAGTTTAGTTTATAATTATCTAGATTATATATCATTTAATATCCTGTAAAAACAACTTCTGTTACCAGTGTGGCAGGCTACTCCCTCTTGTTCTACGCCTAATAGCAGAGCATCTCCATCGCAATCCACATAAACATCTTTCAGGATTTGAACGTTTCCGCTCGTTTCGCCCTTCTTCCACAACTTTTCCCTAGATCGAGACCAGTAGTGCACATTACCCTCAACCAATGTCTTTATTACTGCCTTTTTATTCATAAAAGCGACCATCAAAATATCGCCCAACAACCAATCTCTAGCAACTGCGACCACTAGTCCTGGCGGCACTTTATAATCTAACTTAGAAGCCACATCTTCCGCGACATCATCTGAATAAGAAATGAATTTTTTGTTCAATGAACATATCTTACTTCTTCCGACGGTCTCAAACTCAGTAATGTTAAGGGCATTGAGCCAGAAAATGTTCTTCCATGTGGTTGAATAAGCCTGACCCAACTCTTTAGATATACCCCTTATGGAACGTTTTCCTTTTTCACGTAGGAACTTTATTATCTTGATTTGATTCTTATTCAATCTTTGAAACATGTTATTCGTCAAAAGATTTTTCATGGCTTATAAAGCTAACCAGAGCACACTACTAAGAAAATATATAAATATGTGCTAAGTTACATGCAATTGATCGCTTTATGGTAATACAAATTTAGTGAAGGCTATAAAAATGACATGTGTATATAAATTCCTCAATGGAGAGAACTGTAAGGAGGAGAGTCAGAAGAACTCGGAGTTTTGCATACTTCATATCGATCTCCCGGAAGATGAATCAAGTGAAGACTTTAAGAAAATAAACGAGTTAAAAAAGAAGAAAGTCGAAGAAAAACTAATCAAAAAAGATTTTAATTTTGAAGGTGCAATATTACTTGAAGTCGATTTTTCGGGTATGAAAATTAAAAATAATCTGGATTTTAACCATTCTGTTATTAGAAAAAATGCTTTGTTTAATGGAGCTGAGATA
>JAAEEL010000067.1 GCA_013415795.1 Methanocellales archaeon
ATCCTAAAAATAGCCTCCATAAGGTAGAGACCATTATCAAAGAGATGAAAGAAGGAACGAGAGAACAGGCTCTTTTTTGGATAAATATTCCCATTGGACCTGAAAATCAAAAGCAAAAGGTGATGATTGAATATTACGCATTAAGGTCTAAAGATGGTAAATATTTGGGCTGTCTTGAATCTAGCCAAAACATCTCTGAAATTCAATCGCTGGAGGGTGAAAAGCGACTTCTCGATTAGGATTTTTATTTAATAATACCTTGCATGCAATGTAAAAAAATACTGAAACTTAAAATAATATTTCATTCTAAAAAGGAATTCTTCTACACCTTTTTGGCTATTATGTTAGCAATAGCTTTGGTGCCTTTAACGACTGGTTCGTGAAAAACCAATAAAAACGATGTCTTAAAAGCGGATAATATCTAAAGCCACAAGAAGCATATTCTGATTGATAATTATTGATAATACTAACCTTATTATATTATATAGTATAGTGCCCCTCTGGTTTGTCAGGAGGTCAAGAAATATGGATCAAAATGTTGAAAGAATCATATCATTAGTTTTGAAGGTTTTGGCACTAGCAATGGGCGTTTCAGTTGTAGTATCCAACATTTGGGTTATAATACCTGTTGAAACCAGCATAACACTTCTTGGCATTGGGATTTTTGCAATAGGAGTCGCTTCACTTATCGAAGGCGAAGAAGTAGACTGATGGTTTTGCATATTGAAATTCCATACTAGGTCCTTGAGGTTTGAGTATCTTTATATTAAATGAAAAGGCACTCTACTATACCTTTTGGGCTATTATGCTAGCAATAGCTTTGGGGCCTTTGAAGACCCCCTCACGATATCTTAGACACCAGAAATCACGGAACATATCAAGAAGTTCATTATGCTTCAGCAGGTAATTGGTGTTCTTCGGTTTACCGAAATGGGCCTGGTCTACAATAAAAGTTTCATAGACTACCATTCCACCTTTTCGCAATCCATCCTTTATCTGAGGTATAAGGGATCGCTGTAGGTAATTGAAGCACATAATAACTTCATAAGCATTTTTTTCAATGAAATAATCTTCCTCCAAATCAGAAACCTGTGTTTTGATGGTAACACCGGTCTTTCGTGCCAATTCTATGGCAATACCTACTGCCTTAGGTGACACATCCACGCCTTCCACATCGAAACCCCGCTTGGACAGGTAGATTGCATTCCTTCCGCTACCCATAGCCACATCCAGTACCTTGCCTTTAGGCAGTAGTTCCACGTTCTCTACCAGAAATTTCGATGGCTCAAGACCATTTTCATGAATATCGGTAATAGGCATCCAGTCCTTACTTATATTTTAAAATTCTATCACTCTAACTACCTATTGATTTGAACCCTTAATATACATTTCATTGAAATACCAATACATTGGACCTAATATAAGTTGCCAAAAAATGCTTTCTTAGGTTTCTGTTTAAAATTGGCGGGTGAGAAACTTGCATAAAAAGTACCGATTCTGCAAATAAAGTCTCCAAAAATTTTTAGTTTTGATGCAAAGGTCCTTTTTTAAATAGCTTTAAATAGTCATATAAGAAGGGAAATCAACATGGAAGATCACGTAATAATCTTAAGACTTATTCTCACATTCATAATGGCATTGATATTTGGTCTTGAAAGGCAACGATCTCATAAACCGATTGGATTCGGCACCTTCATTTTTGTATCCGTAGGATCTTGTGCTTTAGCAATGATAGCTATGACTGTGGATTCGAATAACCCATTTCCTCTGCTTGGATCCATAGTAACAGGTATCGGATTTTTAGGTGCTGGTGCGTTAATAAGGACTACTGATAAAATTTTTGGTTTTACAACTGCAGCCAGTATTTGGTTATTTGCAATCTTAGGCCTCACCATTGGTCTTGGACAATATCGGGTTGGGATTAATCTCTATGTAATAATTTGGACGGTTGTTCTATTTGACCATATTCTTGCTAAAAAAGGAATTGGTTCTTATCGACAAAAAATAGTGGTGTGCACAAATAAAATAATTGACGAAGGTGAGATAATTAAAGTTTTAAAAGAAAACGGAGTAAAAAAATATAAATTGACGAATCTGGAAATAAATAAGAAAAAAGGCGGGATTTCTTCAACTTTTTTAATAGACGGATCAAAAGAAAGAATAAAAAAAATTCATAAGGCGCTTTTAACCGTTGAATGGTTCGATTCTTGTAATATTGGATAGGCATTATGATATAAAATTAAACTCTGATGAATTTATATCTAGTCTATACTTCTGAATATACAATTTAATATAATTAATATCAATAAGGGATTTGGTATTCCTACCTTTGACAATCTTTTTTTACTTAGAAAGAAGAGGATGTGTCCAAAATCCACTCAGAAAGTATGTGCTGCTTTACCCCTTTACTACACCCATGGGCACCAACTTGGCAACAGTCTTGCTTATGCCGGCGGCCTCACAAACACTGATAACCTCATCTATATCTTTATATACCTCGGGCGCCTCCTCTGCCAGAACCTTCCAACTGGCGGCCCGTACGAATATGTCTCTACTTTCTAAATTTGCCTTTATCTGCTCACCCTTGAATTTTTTCACCGCGCTGTGCCTCGACATTATTCGCCCTGCACCATGGCATACAGAAGAAAAAGTCTCCTCTTCAGCCTTTTTTGTTCCCACTAAAACATAGCTTGCAGAACCCATATCCCCGGGAACGAGCACCGGCTGACCCACATCTAGATAATCCTTTGGTATTCCAGATGAGCCAGGACCCAGACATCGAGTTGCACCCTTTCTGTGCACGCAAACCTTGGTAATATCCCCATTTATTGTATATTCCTCTAATTTGCCGATATTGTGTGCGACGTCGTAGACCACATTAATACCAAGTTCCTCCTGAGACACCCCCAGAATTTTAGTCATACTCTCTCTTACCCAATGGGTTATAATCTGTCTGTTACACCATGCAAAGTTCGCTGCACAACTCATCGCTGCAAAATAATCATCAAATTCATTGGTTCCTGCTGGAGCATAAACCAGTTCGCGATCAGGTAGCTTTGCCACTTCCTCCCTAAATTCCCTCTCCAATATCCGAAGATAATCGGTGCAGACTTGATGTCCAAAACCCCTGGAACCAGTGTGAATCATCACACAAACCCGATCCTCATGAGAGACGCCGAAGGTACTTGCAATATCTGGCCGATATATTTCTTTCACCTTCTGAACCTCCAGAAAATGATTTCCCGCCCCGAGGGAGCCAAGCTGGGGAGCACCCCTTTGTATAGCCTTAAATGATACTTTATCTGAGTTTGCTGACTTCATACAACCTTTTTCTTCCAAATGATCTAGATCCTTCTCGGTACCGTAACCCTCTTCAACTGCCCACTCAGCACCCATCTCAATCGCTTCGGAGATCTCCCGCGTAGAAAATTTTACCCTTCCTCCTTTTCCAAGGCCAGAGGGAACGTTATTATATATTTCCTCCACTAAAGATTTTATCACGGATTTTATATTGCCAGAATTCAAATCTGTTCTTAGCAGTCGTACACCGCAATTAATGTCAAAACCAATTCCACCTGGGGAAAGCCCCCCCATTTGGGCATCTAAAGCTGCAACGCCCCCTATGGGAAAACCGTAGCCAAAATGCATATCCGGTAGTGCAATGGAATGCTTGTAGATTCCTGGCAGGCAGGCAACATTTGCAGCCTGTTTTATTGCACCCTCCTCGACCTGAGATACTAATTTGTCTGATAAGAAAATCCACGCTGGCACATTCATTCCTTTAACAGAGCCAATGGGCAATTCCCACAAACAATCACCGATCTTTTTTAAATTCTCTTTCAAGATAATCGCCTTTTATTTCTTCTATCCATATTGTTTAAGTAATCAATCTTTATGTATTTTTAGGTCAAGAGAGGTATGTGCTAGTGACCGATAGATAGAATGATCTAGGTAATCTGTGGAGACCTAACGGGATTAATGGACGACATTCTTGGTGGGAATGAGTTGGTTCTTGAAGTAGAACTTGAATACCATAGTCATCCTCAAAAATACTGCATATGACTTATGGGCTTAAGAAAGATATGCATTGAATTGACCTTATTTCTATCAAGTTTCATAAGCTCAATAGATAGAGATATCCATATCCAAGATTTATACGCCCTTTCAAGCCATTCTTTATGAAAACCTTTAAATAAAAGACAGCATTATATACACGGAAATGCATGGATAACAGCAATGTATTGCCATCTGTCAATACTGATACCATCCTCCCTGACATCCGAAAGTAAAGATCAAAGAATCAAGACATACAAGGTAGGACAAATCGCAAGATTGGCTTCCGTATTCAGGGTGGATAAGATCATAATATACAAAGATCCAGAGTACGATGACAGCAAGTTCATCGACCTAGTGCTTAGGTATGCGGAAACACCACAGTACATGCGTAAGCAATTATTTCCCTTGAGAGATGAACTAAAGTATGTGGGTGTCATCCCACCACTGCGAACTCCACACCATCCATTGCATGCTCCTAAAGTAGGAGAATTTAGAGAAGGAATCGTAACCAAGGTTGGACTTGGCGAAAACGCTTGGGTTGATATCGGAATCAAAAGCCCAGTCCCCTTATGCACAGATAAAATTGTGAATATGGGGGAGCGTGTAACCGTCAAAATATTTTCGCGAAGGCAATTGAAGGTTAAACTTGCAAGCAAGGAACAAATACCACTTTATTGGGGGTACCAAATACAGGTTTCAGGTACATTGGGCAAAGCTCTGAAAGAACAGCCCAAGGTGATTGCGACATCCAAATATGGCAAAGTATTGGATATAAAAATGCTATCTATGCTAAGAGAGGCGATGCAGGGTGAAGTCTCGATCGTATTCGGTTCCCCAAATAGAGGACTTGATTCCATACTAGAGGAGGAAGGTTTACTACTTCCTAACCTCTCAGATTACATAATCAACACGATTCCAGATCAAGGGACCAGTACTATCAGAACAGAAGAGGCAATATCTGCAACTCTGGCAATGTTAAACATAATCAGGAGGTAAAATGCCAACAAGACACCGTCCGAGAAGAGGTTCTTTAGCGTTCAGCCCAAGAAAGCGGGCAAGTAAAGCTGTAGCCAGATTTAGATCTTGGTCAAAAGGTGACGGAGAGCCAAAAATGCAAGGTTTTGCTGGCTATAAAGCAGGAATGACTCACGTGCTAATGTTAGATAATCAAACACATAGTATAACAGAAGGTATGGAAATATCCGTTCCAGTAACAATCCTTGAGACTCCTTCAATGAAAATAGCAGCGATTAGAGCCTACGATAACACCCCTTATGGTACAAAGTCCATAACAGAGGCATGGGCAAAGGAACTTGATCCAGAGTTTAGCAGGTCGTCACCACCACCAAAAAACCACGATATTCAAGCAGCATTGAAGAAAATTGAGGAGTCAATTTCAGAAGGCATGGTAGATGACATCTTTGTACTGACCTATACTCTTCCTGCAAGGATTTCTGGCATCCCGAAAAAAAAGCCAGATGTGATGGAAAATAGAATAGGTGGAGGAGATATTTCAGCTAGGTTTGAGTATGCAAAGAAAATTCTCGGCAAAGAGATTAGCATATCAGACGTTTTCAAGGACGGAGAGTTGGTCGACGTTGCTGCTATAACAAAAGGAAAGGGGACCCAAGGCCCTGTGAAAAGATGGGGGATTCAGGTTCGAAAACACAAGCATGCTAGGACTGGTAAAAAAAGACATGTTGGAACGCTTGGACCATGGCATCCGGCCAGAATAAGATGGCAGGTGCCTCAGCTGGGACAAATGGGATATCATCAGCGTACAGAGCTCAATAAACAAATTCTGAGGATAGGTTCTGATTCAGAGGATGTAAATCCAAAGGGCGGATTCCTGAAATATGGTACAATAGATAATAGGTTCGTGATGATCAAAGGAACTGTTCCAGGTTCAGTAAAACGTTTAATTCGGATGCGTCCGGCAATAAGACCACCAATGGTTTCAAAAAGCATTCCAGAAATCATTTATATAAGCACCGAATCTAAGCAAGGATGATAAAATGGAGGCACGAATCATAGATATATCTGGAAATGTAAAGGGTAGTATCGAGTTACCTAAAATCTTCGAGGAGGCATACAGGCCTGACCTTATCAAGAAGGCTGTAATTGCTGCGCAGGCCAACAGGTTGCAGCCATATGGATCTAATGCATACGCTGGCATGAGGTCTTCTGCGGAGGGGTGGGGCGTTGGTAGGGGCGTCTCTAGGGCACCAAGAATCAAGGATGGTAGAAGAGTTGCCATAGTTCCTTTCGCTGTGGGCGGAAGAAGGGCACACCCACCGAAGGTGCAGAAAGACCTCTCTGAAAAGATCAATAAAAAAGAGCGAAGAAAAGCGATAAGGTCTGCAATAGCTGCTACTGCTAACCCATCTATAGTCAAGAGCAGAGGACATAAGTTTGATAGGGAACTGCCGATAATCATCGAGGATTCTCTAGAAGAGTTAACCAAAGCATCTGAGATGAAAGAATTTTTACAAGCTATTGATCTGTGGGATGATGTTCTTAGGGCAAAAAATAAAAAAATTCGGGCTGGCAAAGGCAAGATGAGGGGCAGAAAGTATAAACGTAAAAAGAGTATCCTGATCGTAACCTCTAAAGATAGGGGCATCTTTCGAGCAACACACAATCTACCTGGAACTGATACTGTGCTCGTAGAGTCATTAAACGCGGAAATGCTTGCACCAGGTGCAAATCCCGGTAGACTAACAATCTGGACTAAGTCCTCTCTATCTAAGCTAGAGGAGGTTTTTGGATGATCAAACACCCCTATGTAACCGAAAAAGCATCCTTAGGAATTGATGCTGGAAACAAGCTTCAGTTTATTGTAGATATGAGATCGACGAAACATCAGATCAAAAAGGAGATCGAGGAGAAATACGAGATAGCAGTTATAGATGTTAAGACAATGATTACTAGGAAAGGGAAAAAAGCCATCGTCACCCTTTCTCCTGATGACTCTGCTGAAGAAATTGCAACGAGATTGGGAGTGTTCTAAAGGTGAAAAAATGGGAAAGCGACTAACATCTCAGAATAGGGGGAAAGGGACACCTACTTATAGGGCTCCTTCTCACAAATACAAAGCAGATCTTCAGCATGTAAAAACAGATGACGGGGAAACTGTTAAAGGAACTGTTGTTGGCATAGAGCATGATCCTGCTAGGAGTGCACCCATAGCAAGAGTCAGTTTTGATAATGGTATGGAGCGACTGCTTCTCGTACCAGAAGGTGTTGCTGTAGGCGATGATATTGCATGTGGAGTGTCTGCAGAGATAAAAAAAGGCAATACTTTACCTTTGGCAGAAATTCCCGAGGGAATTCCAATATGCAATATAGAAAACCAGCCAGGAGACGGGGGTTCTTTCGCCAGAGCATCTGGAGTATATGGTATTTTGGTAGCCCATGATGTTCACAAAACTGTAGTGCAATTACCAAGCGGCGAAGTGAAATGGTTAAATCCTAGATCTAAGGCAACCATCGGAGTCGTCGCAGGAGGGGGTCGTATTGATAAGCCATTCGTTAAAGCTGGCAAAAAATACCATAAAATGAAATCACGAGCTGGAAAGTACCCAAGAGTGAGGGGTGTTGCGATGAATGTGGTTGACCACCCATTTGGAGGTGGGGGGGGTCAACACCCTGGAAGACCCAAGACTGTGAATAAAGGTGCTCCACCAGGGATGAAGGTAGGATCTATCGCAGCCCGTAGAACAGGAAAACGATAGGGGTGTTATGATGGCCAAGGATAAAAGAGTGCGAACACCAAGGAGTAAAGAAGAATTCAAATATAGAGGTTACGTGGTCGATGAGCTAAAAAAGATGGATTTAGAGCAGATAGCCAAGTTGCTCCCAGCAAGACAGCGACGTAAACTCCAGAGAGGTCTCTCGGAAAATCAAAAGAAGATATTGCAACGAATTCAAAGTGGAAAAGTGGTAAGAACACATTTAAGAGACATGATAATATTGCCGGAGATGATAGGTCTAACCTTTGAGATACACGATGGTAAAAACTTCAATCGTGTGGAAATTTTGCCAGAGATGATAGGACACTATCTTGGCGAGTTCGCCCTAACACGTAGGAAAGTTTCACATGGAAGTGCCGGCATCGGTGCTACCAGATCCAGTAGATATGTGCCACTGAAGTGAGTAAAATGTCAAGAGCGAACTATTCCATAGATATAAAGTCAGACAAGACGGCAAGAGCCATATCTTACGAAGCTAACATCTCGCCAAGACATGCGATTGAGATTTGCCGCGAGCTAAAAACCATGCTTGTTTCGGAAGCGAAGGAATATCTAAATGATGTGATAGCATTGAAGAGGCCCATTCCGTTTAAACGGCATAATAAAAATGTCGGTCATAGGAGAGGATTATATAAATGGGATGCAGGACGATATCCTCAGAAGGCCGCCTCTGAAATCCTAAGACTACTAAATAATGTAGAGAGTAATGCCGAATATAAAGGTCTTGATCCAGATAATATGCACATCCTATACATCTCTGCCAGAAGAGGGCGAGCTATCGATGGGTTTTTCGCACGAGCGATGGGTCGGACTACGCCAAAGCAAGGTGAAACTGTGACAATCGAAATAATCTTAGAAGAGGTGCACTAATGGCCATTGAAAAGAAGTTCGTTCAAGATGGTCTAAAAAAAGCCATGATGAACGAATGTTTCATGAAAAGACTGTCCAGATCCGGTTATGGTGGAATGAATATAACCAGAACTCCGATGGGTACGCAGATCACGATATATGCTGAAAAGCCCGGCATGGTCATTGGGAGGGCAGGAAAAACCATACGCAAACTTACACAAGATCTAGATACCCAGTTCAATTTGGATAACCCACAAATCGACGTGCAAGAGGTTGAAAAGCCAGAGTTAAACGCACAAATGATGGCAACTGGTCTTGCTAACGCATTAGAAAGGGGATGGTATTTCCGAAAAGCAGGCCGATCAACTTTGCAACGAATTATGGGTGCAGGTGCACTAGGCTGCGAAATCATAATATCTGGAAAGCTCACTGGACCTAGGAAAAGATTAGAGAAATTTCTGGATGGATACATAAAGCACTCTGGGGAATCGGTTGAGCAGATTGTTGACGAGGGTTATGCGATTGCAACCAAAAAACTGGGAACTATCGGCATAAAAGTTAGGATAGTGCCTCCAGGAGTAAAGTTACCAGACGATTTCAACGTTATCGATGAAGAAAAAACTATGGAAGAGACTCCGAAAGAGGCTAGCGAAGATAAAGTAATAGTCAAAAAATCTGAAGAGATCGCCAAAGTCGAAGACAAGCCAAAAAAAGAAATTTCAGAAGTAGAAAAAGTAGTTAAAAAAAAGAAAAAAGATACAGAAGAATCAAAGAATGAAAAATCTAAAACAAAACCCAAGGGAAAGGCATCCTTTTCTAAAAAATCCAAAGTCAAAGGTGGCAAGTGATGGTAATATTACGGCCCGATGAGGTCCGAGAAATGACGTCTGAAGAACGAGAAGAGCAATTAGCTAAGCTTAAGGACGAGCTCATTCGAGAAAGGGCCATCGCTTCTGCAGGCGGCGCACCGGATAACCCGGGCAGAATTCGAGAGATAAGGCACACAATAGCCAGAATCAAGACAATCCAACGAGAGCAGGAGGAAACATAGATGAATATAACTCCAACTAACCTAATTTATCATGAGTTAATCGGACTTTTTGCAGAAGTCGTCGCTAGCACGAACTCCAGTTTGGTAGGAATCAAGGGAAAAGTCGTGGATGAAACTCGAAACATGCTTGTGATAGAGGATAAAAAAATACCGAAAGAATGCTCGACATTCGCCTTTTCCATCCCAAATAACAAGGTCAAAGTCGACGGGGTGCTCTTAGTTTCAAGACCAGAAGACCGGATGAAAAGGAGAATAAGGGGAGAAGAGAGATGGTAAGAGATATCGGATTGGACTTAACCGTACCAAAAAAAGAATGTGACGATCCAAATTGCCCGTTCCATGGTATTCTTCCAGTTAGAGGCCAACTTCTAGAGGGGGAAGTTGTAAGTTCTAAGATAAAGAAGACGGCCGTTGTACAGCGAGAATTCACCAGAAGGTCATCTAAATATAAGCGACAAGAGAGGAGACGATCAAAAATCCATGCACATAACCCACCATGCATAGATGCTAAGGAGGGTGATTTAGTGAAGATTGCAGAGTGTAGACCGCTGAGCAAGACAAAGAGCTTTGTGATAATTCAGGTGATTTAATATGAGGGGGGTGAAAGCCAATATCCCACGTTCCATTCAAACTGGAACTTTGCTAAAGTGTGCTGACAACACGGGTGCGAGGGTCCTCCAGGTAATCTCAGTCATTGGTTATAGGGGCGTAAAACGAAGATATCCCAAGGCAGGTATAGGAGAGATGGTAGTCGTTTCGGTTAAAAAGGGTACTCCTGAAATGAGAAAACAAATCCTTCGTGCAGTGATTATCAGGCAGAAGAAGGAATTTAGACGTCCGAACGGCCTTAGAGTCAAATTTGACGATAATGCAGCAGTTCTCACAGATGAAAAAGGAGAACTAAAAGGTACAGATATCAAAGGACCTGTAGCCAGAGAGGTAGCAGAACGCTTCTCAAAGATAGCATCGGCAGCAACGATAATAGCATGAGGTATCCAAAATGTCCATATCTAAACAGCCAAGAAAGCAGCGTCGAGAAAGGATGAATGCACCATTGCATAGGCGACAAAAATTCTTGAGAGCACAACTTAGCGATGACCAGAGAGAAAAATATTCCAAACGTAATGCTCGGGTCGTAAAAGGCGATGTGGTGAAAGTTGTGCGAGGAGATCATGCTGGTACAGAGGGTAAGGTTCAGACTGTGGATATAAAGCGCGGTATTCTGATGATCGATGGAATTACTTTGGAAAAATCAGATGGCTCTGAGATCGCGAGACCAACATACTCTTCAAATGTCGTTATTACTAAATTAAATCTGAAAGATAAGTTCCGAAAGGAAACCCTTGAAAGGTGAATAAATGAATCAAAAAAGATTATCAGCACCTACTTCCTGGCCAATAACCAGAAAAACAAATTTATGGATTACTAGACCAAGTTCTGGCCCTTACTCAAAGAAGGAATCCATACCTTTAACCATAGCATTGAGAGATATACTGAAGCTCGGTCAAAATACTAAAGAGATTCGGCACATTCTAAACGAAGGCGAAATTCTAGTTGATGGTTTTATAGAAAAGGATCATCGATTCCCCATAGGCATTTTTAGCATAGTCTCCATACCAGCTATAAAGAAACATTATAGGGTATTACTTGATACTAAAGGGCGCTTCATACTTCATCCGATTAAGGATTCAGACATAAAACTATGCAAGATTAAAAATAAAACGACGATAAGGGGTGGTGCAGTTCAACTTAACCTGCATGATGGCTCAAATATCAACGCTTCAAACGACTATAAAACCGGTGACTCGGTCTTGCTACAATTACCTCAGCGGAAAATAACAAAGCATCTTAAACGCAAACCAGGGAACCTTGCCATGGTTATAGGTGGTAAACATTCGGGAGAAATTGGTTTTATCAAAGAAGTAAAAAAAGTGAGAAGTTCACAACCAAATATGGTGAAAATTAAAGATGAAAAGGAATTCGAGGTTATAGAAGATTACGTTTTTGTAATTGGTACCAAAAAGCCGGAGATTGACTTAGGGGTGGATAAATGAATCCAATGCGATGCATAAAAATCGACAAAGTTACTGTTAACATGTGTTTAGGCGAGGGTGGACAAAGATTACTGAATGCTGAAAATATAATGGAAAAAATAACTGGTCAAAAACCAGTTCGAACTACTGCTGCTAAAGCAAAAACTTTTGGTATAAAAAAGGGCGAGCCAATTGGTTGCAAGGTAACGCTCAGGAAAAAAAAGGCTGAAGATTTTTTGAAAAAGGCATTTGAGACAAAGGATAAAAAATTGTATCATCAACAGTTCGATGAAGCTGGTAATTTCTCCTTTGGTATAGAAGAGCATACAGATTTTCCTGAAATGGAGTATGATCCTAATATAGGCATATTTGGCATGGATGTTACCGTTGTTTTACAGAGATCGGGCTACAGGATAAGTAAAAGGCGAATTCAAAGAAGAAAGATTCCTGAAAGTCACAGAATAAATAAGGAAGATGTGATCACGTTTATCAAAGAAGAATTTGGTGTGGTGGCAGTATGAAAAATTTCGGGCGCGGTGCAAATTCCTGTAAAAGGTGTGGTAGAAAACAAGCTTTAGTCAGAAAATATGACATTTATCTATGCAGACAATGCTTCAGAGAGATTGCAAAAGATATGGGGTTCAAAAAATATAGTTGAGGTATTCACATGATGTTAGATTCCCTTGCCAATGCTTTATCAACGATAAAGAATGCTGAGAATGTCGGAAAGCCTGAGTGTATATTGAAAGCATCAAAGCTAATAGGCAGTGTACTCAAGGTCATGCAAGATCAGGGATACATCAGCGGTTTTGAGTTCATCGATGATGAAAAATCAGGATTTTTTAAAGTAAAATTAAATGGCAAAATAAACAAATGCGGGGTCATAAAGCCACGGTTTTCTGTCCGAAAAACGGATTTTGAAAAATGGGAGAAACAATTCCTACCGGCTAGAGACTTTGGTGCCTTGATTCTCACGACTTCTGAAGGTGTGATACCACATTATAAAGCTAAGGAAAGAGGTGTAGGCGGAAAATTACTTGCATATATATGGTGATGTACGATGAAAGAGACTAGAGTTGACATTCAGATTCCAGAAGAAATAAACGTAATCATTGAAGATTATATGGTAAAGATATCTGGTCCAAAGGGTGAACTGCAACGAGAGTTTGTGTACCCTGGAATTACGATAACAAAAACGGATTCAAAAGTGATAGTAGATACCCAACTTGTCGGTAGATCGCAAATCGCAATGATAGGTACATTTGTCTCGCACATCAAAAACATGATTATTGGTGTAACAAAGGGTTTCGAATACAAGTTAAAAGTAGTATATGCTCACTTTCCTATCCAAGTCAAAGTTGAAGGGAGCACGTTTTCAATTGGCAACTTTTTAGGTGAAAGGAAGCCAAGAAAAGCAAAGATTCTACCTAATGTAGACATCCAGATCGTAAAAGATGAAATTTTTGTCAGAGGAATAAATAAGGAATATGTTGCTCAGACTGCTGCTAATATGGAGCAAGCAACTCGCATCAAAAGGCGTGATCCTAGAGTTTTCCAAGATGGGGTTCATGTAGTCGGGTGGTCGCAATGGACGAAATGATCGAAGGACTGCCCAAGATAAAGGGGCTTGGCAAAGCAAGAGTTATAGCACTACTAGAAGCCGGATTTAAGTCTGCTGAGGATCTTCAACGAGCATCTATAGAGGATCTAACAGCTGTGAAAGGGATTAGTCCATCGATAGCAGAGGAAATCAAAAAGGCATTTAGATCCAAAAGGGACATAACAGGCATAAAAGAGGGTTTACTCAAGGTTAGAAAGCGACAAAAAAGTAAAAAACCCTCTTTTAGACGTCATGACTCTCATAAGAAAAAGAAGCTTGATGAAAGTTGGAGGCGCCCAAGAGGACTTCATAACAAGTTGCGCAAAAGAATTGTTGCAAAAGGTGCAATGGTACAAGTAGGATATGGCAGTCCAAAAGAAGTGAGAGGATTACATCCGTCTGGATATGAAGAAGTCTTGGTTTATCGTCCAAAAGATGTTGAAGACGTCGATATAGCGAATCAAGCGATTAGAATAGGTAGTAGCGTTGGAACGAGGAAGCGTCAAGGCATAGAAAAAAAAGCGAAAGAACTGGACATCAAAGTGTTAAATCCAACTGTGAGGGAATAAGATGAAACTGTCCAATCAGAGGAGAATGGCTGCAGATATTCTTGGTGTTGGCTCGGAAAGAGTATGGATGGATTCTGAAAAGGCTGAAGATATATCAACGGCTATCACAAGGGCAGATATTCGGGAGCTGGTAACTACAGGAGTTATCAAACGAAAGCCTAAGGCAGGGGTAAGCCGCGGTAGAGCGCGTGCAAAAGATAAAAAGAAGGCATATGGGCATCGAAAGGGACACGGAAGTCGTAGAGGTGCAAAAGGTGCTAGAATGAGTGGAAAAGAAAGATGGATGAAATGTATTAGGTCTGTTCGAAAAAGGCTTAAAACACTTAGAGAAGAAGGCACCATAGATGCAACTATGTATAGGAAATTATATGGTAAAGCCACAAGTGGCGAGTTTAAGGATGTTTCTCACTTAGAGTCCCATATGAAATCAGAAGGAGTTAATAATGGCAAAATTTAGGAGAAGAAAGGAAGGAAAGACGGATTTTAGACAAAGGCTTAGACTATTATTATCACAAAAACCACGGGTTGTGGTTCGAAAGAGTCTAAAGAATATAGTAGTACAGCTAGTTTATCCGAGCGAGAGCGGAGACGTTACCTTGTCATCCGCGATCTCCTCTGAACTAAAAAAGTTTGGACTTAAAAGAACTGGAAATACATCTGCCGCATACTTAACAGGATTATTGTTCGGCCTCAGAGCAACAAAGGTGGCTAAAGATGCTGTGCTTGATATAGGTTTACAGACTTCATCTCCGGGCTCAAAAATTTATGCGGCACTAAAAGGTATGACTGATGCTGGCATGAACATACCACATGATCCTGTCATGTTTCCGCCTAAGGAAAGAATAGAGAAAGAAAATATTGCTGAAGAATTATCCTTTTATGATATAAAGGAAAAAATGCTGAGAGAGTTCACCCAAGGTGAATAGATGTCCAGAACAGAATATGAAGAAGAGATATGGGTCCCCAAGACACGTCTTGGAAGGTTAGTCTCGGAGGGCAAGATAAAGTCTATGGAGAAAGCACTTGAATCTGGTCTTCCGATCAAGGAACACCAGATAGTTGACACACTTTTGCCAGACTTAATGGATGAAGTACTAGATGTCAACATGGTACAGCGAATGACTGACTCTGGGCGTCGAATCAAATTCAGAGTAGTCGTCATTGTGGGTAATGGTGACGGCTATGTGGGACTTGGTCAAAGCAGGGATGTACAGGTTGGACCTGCTATCCTTAAGGCGATCAACGCTGCAAAGCGAAATTTGATATATGTTAGAAGGGGTTGCGGTTCTTGGGAATGCGGTTGCGGTTTACCACACACAGTCCCACTTGAAGTCAAAGGAAAGGCAGGGAGTGACACAGTCGTACTTAAGCCAGCACCAAGGGGACTCGGAATTGCATCAGGGGACTCCATCAAGAAAGTACTAGAAATGGCAGGTATCAAGGATGTTTGGACTTTTTCTAGAGGAGAGACACGAACAACACTGAATTTTGCAAAAGCTACCTATTTAGCACTCAAGCAAACTACGACCATAAGGGGGCTTAAGTGATGTATGTGGTGATAATGTTAAGGGGTAGTGTTAACATTAGGCCAGAAATAAAGGATACACTAAATATGTTACATTTAAACAGGGTAAATCACTGCGTCTTTTTGGATGAGAACCCGCATAATGAAGGTATGATTCTGAAAGTGAAGGATTACGTTGCTTGGGGGAATGTTAACAAAGAATCAGTTGAAATGATCCTACGGACGAGGGGCGAACTTATAGGTGGAGCTTCGCTCACAGATAAATATGTAAAAGAAAATACGAATTATAGATCAATAAAGAGTTTATCAAAAGCACTTTTTGGGGGAAAAATGTCAATTAAAGATATTCCCATGATAAAGCCGGTTTTTCGGCTTCACCCACCGCGAAAAGGGCATAAGGGAATTAAAAAAACTTTTCAGCAAGGTGGTGCCCTTGGATTTTATGGCAATGATATCAATTATCTTCTTGAACAAATGCGGTGAGACCTATGCGAAAAAAAACAAAGAAATTACGTGGTAAAAGAAGTTTTGGTTTCGGACACGCAGGTCGAAAAGGTTCTAAACCCAAAGAGTATAGATACCCGCCCCATGGTTTCAAACGTCCCCCCAAGGTCATTGAAGAAAAGACCACTATTAATATAGGTGAGATTGACCAGATCTCAGACTATTTACTTGCCGAAGGAATTGCTAAAGAACAGAAAGGAGTAATCCATCTCGATTTAGCAGACGTAGGAATAACAAAAGTACTTGGTAATGGTAGGGTAACAAAAAAATTCGTTCTGAAGGCAGGCGAATTTTCTGAAATGGCGAAAATTAAATTAGAGAAAATGGGTGGTAGTGTTTGGGTCAAATAGGTATTAAGGATCGCCTAGAACCATTTTTCAATAGGTTGCCTGCTGTAAAAGGACCTGTAGGCCACGTCCACCTCAAAAATAAATTATTATGGACTGTTGGCATCCTAGCATTATATTTAGCGCTTTCAAATGTCCCTCTATTCGGCCTCCATCCAGAGTCAAGAGACCTGTTTGAAATGTATAGAACCATCATGGCTGGGGCCTCTGGTTCGCTGATACTACTGGGCATAGGGCCAATAGTAACCGCTTCTATAATACTGCAACTGTTCGTAGGTGCAGATATACTCAAACTAGATCTTTCTGATGCAAAAGACCAAGCGATATTTCAGGGTATGCAAAAGACGCTTGTATTCGTCATGATCGTTCTAACAACTCTCCCCCAGATAATGGCTGGTTACTTATTGCCAGATTTAGAATTAGCGGGCAAGTTAGGCATATCACCCACCATATTAATGATGATTATATTTCTCCAAGTGTGCATTGGCGGAGTTCTGATTCTCTTCATGGACGAGACTGTTTCGAAGTGGGGCATTGGCTCCGGAGTAGGCCTTTTCATCGTTGCTGGTGTATCTGACGCTTTGATACGCGGTGTTTTTCATTGGGCACCAGACCCGTTCGCAGTACATCCATTTACTGGGGAGATGCTTTCAGTAGGACTGATCCCAAGATGGTACGAGATATTCACTACGATGGGCTTAGACTGGGTTCTCACTGGAAGTGGTTTGATCTTCTTGCTGATTGGCGGTGGATTGCTGGCTTTTATCGGCACTATCTTGATCTTTGCCATAGTTGTATATGCCGAAAGCACGCGAATTGAGATCCCACTAGCGCACTCTTCAGTACGTGGCGCAAGGGGCAGATTCCCTGTTAAATTGATATACGCCTCTGTACTACCGATAATCCTGGTAATGGCGCTAACTGCTAACATACAGATGGTCGGAATGCTACTCTGGAGTAGCAATCTATCAATCCTCGGTCACAATCCACTGATAGGTGCATACGATGGAAATACTGCAGTCTCTGGAATCATGTACTATCTTGCACCGATACATAGCCCCACTGAATTGATCCCAGGCGTAGCAATGCACTTACCATGGCAGATAGCACTCAAAATAATCGTTTACTTGATCATCATGATACTCGGATCCATCGTATTTGCAATATTTTGGATTGATACAACTGGAATGGGTCCTAGAAATGTGGCAGAACAAATTCAAAGATCTGGAATGCAAATACCGGGATTCAGGCAAAATATCGCATCCATCGAAAGGGTGATGAAGCGATATATCCCCAAGGTCACCGTAATCGGTGGCGCTTTCATCGGAGCTTTGGCCGCATTGGCGAGCTTTACAGGCACCGTTGGACAAGCAGGAGGGACAGGTCTTTTGCTGACGGTTAGTATCGTATACGGAATGTACGAGCAGCTCGCATCTGAGCAGATAATGGAAATGCATCCTATGCTGAGAGGATTTTTTGGTGAGGAATGAATGAGTAAATGGAAGGAATACTTGGACAAGGTTGCATTGATTGCTGGCTTCGGTCTTATAATTGGGTTTACGAGTCAAGAATTTAGATATTCGCTAGGGATTATGATGAATGGCCTATTGGGACCATTAACGGCATTACCAATACATATCGTAATTCTGGTATTATCACTGATCACGGGGTTCTTCGTTTCTATCATCCAGAAGTATACCATCGATTGGAAGGTCACTAAGAGCGCTCAAGAGCAAATGAAATTTTTTCAAAAGGAATTTCGAGAAGCCCAAATATCAGGGAATAAGCGCAAACTGAAGAAATTAGAGGGGCAAAGGGCAGAGATGATGCAGATGCAGTCTGAGATGATGAAGCAGCAGTTCAAGCCGATGGCATATACTATGTTGATAACACTGCCTATCTTTGGCTGGCTTTACCATTTAATATTTACGTTACAACCAGAGGCAACGATCATATTGCCATTCTATGGTATTAAAGTACTTACTGCTGACAGGGTTATGCGGTTTGTACCAGTATGGCTCTTCTGGTATTTCATCTGCTCTCTCTCGATAAGCCAAGTCATCAGAAAGTTACTGAACATAGGTGCATAAAATGATAATAACGTTGAGTGGATTGCCAGGAAGTGGAACTAGTACTGTTGCAAGAAAGCTTGCAAATATGCTGCAACTTGAGATAATATCCGCAGGAAACATGTTTAGAGGTGTGGCTAAGGAAATGGGGGTCTCGTTGTTAGAACTTGGCAAAATGGCAGAATCAGACCCAAAAATCGATAAAATGATCGATGAAAGGCAGATAGAAATCGCAAATAAAAAAGATAACGTCTTAGTAGAAGGACGTCTTTCTGGGTGGATGGTGGACGGTGACATAAAAATATGGCTTAAGGCTTCGGTAGAGTCTCGATTTAGCAGAGTCGCTTCTCGTGAAGGCATATCATTTGAACAAGCACTAAGAGATGGAAAAGAGAGAGAAGCATGCGACGCAAAAAGACATATGGAGCTATATAAAATCGATATCAACGATTTATCACCATATGACCTAATAGTTGACTCATCCAAGTGGGACAAAAACGGAGTGGTAGAGATTTTATATGCTTCAATAGAGGCATTGGACAATAAAAATGAACAATAAGAGAGAGATGCTCGTTATAGCGAGAGATACAACAAATCCTGACCATGGGTGCTATCCAGAAAAACGCGATATGAAAGTGCACATCAACAAAGGCTTGGTAAACATAGACAAACCACCTGGACCAACTTCTCATGAGACAGTTGCATGGATCAAGGGAATTTTGCATTTAAGTAATGCAGGGCACAGTGGTACTTTGGACCCGAGGGTAACCGGTGTTCTTCCGGTTATGCTTGAAGGTGCCACCAAGGTAGTTGGTGCCCTACTGACGGCGGGCAAGGAATATGTATGCTTAATGAGACTTCATAAAGATGTTTCAGTAGAAAACCTAACAAGAGTTTTCAGTCAGTTCGTCGGACCTATACACCAACTACCGCCGTTGAAGTCTGCTGTTAAGCGGCGTATTCGAAAGAGGGATATCTACTACCTAGAAATAAAAGAGAGGGACGGAAAAGACATACTGTTCAGGGTGGGATGTGAAGCAGGTACCTACATTCGTAAACTGTGCCACGATATAGGAAAAGCTCTTGGAACTGGTGCACATATGTCTGAATTACGCAGGACACGTGCAGGAACGTTTACAGAGGCAAATCTCACGACATTGCACGATCTAAAGGATGCATATGTCTTTTGGGAGGAGAATAGTATAGAATATAACCTTAGAAAGATAATTCTACCGATGGAACATGCATTAGAGGGTCTACCCAAGATCATAATAAGGGATTCCGCGGTAGACGCGATCTGCCATGGTGCAGATCTTGCGATACCTGGCGTATTATCTGCCCAAAAGGGCATCTGTGCAAAAGATTGGGTTGCCGTTTTCACGTTAAAAGGTGAAGCAGTATGCCTTGGCACAGCTAAAATGAATTCACAGCAAGTATTATATGCCAAGAAAGGAGTTGTAGTTGACACCGATAGGGTCTTAATGGAGCCCAATATATATCCTAAAGGATGGTAAATAATAGCTCTAAAGGGCTGTAACCTTTGTGCCGGGGTGGCTGAGTGGTCTAAAGCGCAAGCTTGGAGAGCTTGTGTTCCTCTGGAACGCAGGGGTTCGAATCCCTTCCCTGGCGTGACTGCTTCGCCTGAGCTAGGTGATAACATGGATAATCAAAAAAATGCGGATGAAAAAATAAAGCATATAGTTAGAATCGCTGGCACCGATCTAGAAGGGAACAAGAGTGTGCACTATGCGATTACTGGTATAAAAGGTATTGGCAGGCGGACAGCAAGGATAATTGCTCAGAATGCAGGATTAGATCTAAAGGCGACTATGGGTTATCTTTCCGATGAGGAAATTGAACGATTAAAAAAAGCAGTTGAGGACTTCGAAAAAAATTCCCCACGCTGGATGATTAACAGGCAGAAAGATCCAATACTGGGTATTGGACGGCATATTACCAGCTCCGACATATTGCTTACGCTACAAGAGGACATAAATAGAATGAAGAAAACGCGTAGCTACACAGGTATTAGGCATGAAAGAGGACACAAGGTCAGAGGTCAAAGAACCAGGTCAACTGGACGAAAGGGAGCTATAGTAGGAGTTGTAAGAAAGAAGTTAATAGCAGCAAAGGGAGAAAAGAAGTGATTTTCATGGCTTATCCAGGAAAGAACAGAAAAACTTATGAAACGCCTCGTCGTCCATGGCAAGCTATAAGGATGACTGAAGAGGCAGAATTGGTCAAAAAATACGGCCTAAGAAATAAGCGAGAACTTTGGAGAGCACACAGTATACTAAGAAAACATCGAAGAGAGGCACGAAAATTACTTGCAGAGATAACGGAACCCGGTGAGGGGGGAGATCACGCTCGAGATGAGTCAAAGAATGTCTTGAGAAAACTAAGCAAGATGGGTTTGCTAAAGACAAATGCTGAGTTAGATGAAATTCTGGCTTTGGGAGTAGAAGACTTATTGGAGCGACGATTGCAAACTTTGGTCTACAGAAAATCTCTTGCAAATTCTACAAAACAAGCTCGCCAGCTCATTGTTCATGGCCATATAGCGGTTGCGGGTAGAAAAATCAATGTTCCAAGCTACACCGTTCCAAAGGACGAAGAATCTAAGATAGGATACTACGTAGGATCGTCTATTGCTCAGAAGGAGGATTGAAAATATGTCTAACGAAAAATGGGGCATTGCACACATATACGCATCTTTTAACAATACGATAGTAACCATAACGGACCTGACTGGGGCAGAAACCATTTCGAAATCATCTGGTGGGATGGTTGTTAAAGCAGATAGAGATGAAGGGTCACCATATGCAGCTATGCAAGTTGCAATGAGGGCTGCAGAGCAAGCCAAAGAGAAAGGAATTGTAGGTGTTCATGTAAGAGTGAGGGCGCCAGGCGGAAACAAACAGCGTAGCCCTGGCTCAGGTGCACAAGCTGCAATTCGGGCATTAGCTAGAGCTGAATTGCGAATAGGAAGAATTGAGGACGTGACACCCATACCTCATGACGGAACGCGTTCTCAAGGCGATAGGAGGGTATAAAACGAACATCAATATAATCGAGTTGTCTGGTCGCAGAGCAAAATTCATATTGTCGGACGTTTCATACGCTTTCGCAAACGCTCTGAGAAGGAGTGCGATCGCAGAGGTACCAACACTAACGATAGATGATGTAAACATATATGAGAACACATCTGTATTATTCGACGAGATGCTTGCACTGCGTTTAGGCTTAATTCCCTTGGAAACCGATCTGGATTCATATATATTGCACTCTGAGTGCAAATGTGAAGGTGGATGTCCACAATGTCAAGTATCTCTTACGCTGAACGCCGAAGGACCGAAAGTGGTTTATTCTGGCGATTTGAAGTCATCTGATCCAAAAATCGGTCCAGCAGACAAGGAGATACCAATAATTAAACTCATCGAAGGTCAAAAAGTGTATTTGGAAGCAATAGCAAGATTGGGCAAAGGTCAAGAACATGCAAAATGGCAATCGTCTATATGTAGCTACAAAAACATGCCAACTATCTCCATATCAAAATGCAATGGATGTGGGGCATGCGCAGAAACATGTCCAATGGGTATACTCAAAATGGATGATATATTGAAGGTGACGAATGAAATTGATTGTTCACTTTGTCGTCTTTGTGAGGACATCTGTGAGGTAGGAGCAATACACATTGGCAGTGACACAACATCTTTCGTGTTTAATCTTGAATCCCATGGATCACTTCCAGCTGAGGAGTTGATCCTAAGCTCAGCAGATAATATAAAAGAAAAGGTTAATAGGCTAAAAAAGTGCTTGAAGGAGCTAAGTTGAGCGGGGGTTGCCAAGTCTGGTCAAACAAAACCCTTTTCCACCTCGATCATAAGCGTTAAAGGGAATGGAAAAAGGATCATTGGAGAAACACTATTTCTCCTTGCTGGGTCAAAGGCGCAAGGTTGAGGGCCTTGTCTCGTAGGAGTTCGCGAGTTCAAATCTCGTCCCCCGCATATGGTAAAAACAAACCCAAGACTGGTAAAATTAGTACAGGATCTTAAGACAAAATCTCGTAAGGAGAAAGTGGCAATCTGGAGAGATGTAGCAAAGCGGCTAGAACGTTCGACAAGAGATTATTCAGAGATAAATGTCGGCCAAATCAACCAACATGCTTTAGAGAATGAAACAGTGCTAGTGCCGGGTAAAGTACTTGGATCCGGTGTTCTGGATCATCCTTTGGCGATAGTTGCTCTAGATTTCAGTCTTTCTGCGAGAGACAAGATTACAAAAATTAAAGGAAAATGTATAACAATAGAGCAATTAATGGATGAGAATCCTTCTGGTAAAGGAGTTCGAATAATTCAGTGATTAAAATGAAAACGACTATCATCAATGCAGATGGATTAATCTTAGGACGTTTGGCATCAAATGTAGCGAAACGTCTACTTTTGGGAGAGGAAGTACTCATAGTAAACGCAGAAAAAGCCGTAATTTCAGGCTCGAAGTTAAGCACGTTTGAAGAGTATAATCAGCAAATAAATAGGGGGAGTAGAGAAAAAGGCCCGTATTACCCGAAAAGACCAGATCAGATACTGAAGAGAACCATCAGAGGAATGCTACCATATAAGCGGAAATATGGACGAGATGCACACTCTCGATTGAAAGTGTATGTTGGAGTACCATATGGGGTGCAAAACGAGTCTTTTGAGACCATTGAGTATGCTAGAATGTCAAGATTGAGTACGATTAAATCTATGCGGTTGGGAGACCTGAGCAAGAAGCTGGGTGCTAAATGGTGATCCTATGAAAAAGATTTTTAATGAGAGCGGTAAGAGAAAAACAGCTATAGCGAGGGCCACAATAAAGAAAGGCGTTGGAAAAGTCAGGGTGAACAAAAAACCCCTGGAAATCCTAGAACCAGAGTTGGCAAGACTTAAAATCTCGGAGCCATTGCTCATCGCGGGTGATTTTGCTTTAGGTATAGATATAGATGTCAATGTGAAAGGCGGGGGGGTCATGGGTCAAGCAGATGCCGTTAGAACCGCAATAGCAAGAGGATTGATAAAATGGACTGCTGATGAAAAACTCAAGGACCTATTCTTAGAGTATGACAGAAACTTATTGATCAATGATGCCCGGCAAAAAGAGCCCAAAAAAGTTGGTGGGCATGGTGCAAGGGCAAAGAATCAAAAATCATATCGGTGATGAAATGATTCCTATTAGATGCTTCACATGTGGGGCGGTTATATCAAGTGTATGGGAGGATTATAAAAAAACAGTTGAAGAGAAGAAAAAGGAAATGGGAACAGATGAGATAAGTGTTGGAGATATACTAGACGAACTTGAAGTTAAGAGATATTGTTGTAGACGCATGATACTGTCGCATGCAGAGTTGGTAGATGAGTTGGCGAAGTATTGATAGGGGTTGTAGGGTAGTCTGGTTTATCCTTCGGCGTTCGGGTCGCCGTGACCTGAGTTCAAATCTCAGCAACCCCATCCAAAGGTGATTGA
>JAAEEL010000068.1 GCA_013415795.1 Methanocellales archaeon
CATCAGGTCCCCTTAAACACAGTTTTTATTCAGTGTCCCTTTTCAATTTAGACTTTAAGTTCTATCCGTTCGTAAAAATAAAAAAACATATTGTAATAAATTTTGTTATGCAGCCCTCCTGTAAGATTTCAATAAACCACCCAGTCGTTCATGACAGACGATATCACCATCTTCAGGCTGCGGCAGGGGGTTAATAATGTTATTTCCTATGCCCTGATGAGGCCTCTCAGTATGGTAATGCTCGAGATACTCATTGATAACGTATCTTAGGTGAGTTTCACTGAAGATAAGCATCTTATTCAAACACTCGGATTTAATACTCCTGACGAATCTCTCTGCAAAAGGACTTAAATTTGGCGATGCAACTGTAGTCTTCATACACTTTATTCCTGCTGTCCGTAAAATGGCCTTGAAATCCTTTGTAAACAATGGATCCCGGTCAGTAATAAGATACTTCTTATCTTTTAAAAAGCCGTCTATTGGATCAGCTAAGTTTCTGGCTATCTGCTTCATCCAGTCGCCGTAGGCCTGGGGAATTATGCCTGCTATTTCGACTTTCCTGGTCTTATAGTCGATTACCAAAAGGACCATATACCTTACCAGACCTTTAATAGTGTAAATCTCGGTTGTAAAGAAGTCTATTGCAGCTAATGATTCCCAATGGGCCTTAATAAATTCGTTCCAGCTTGTCCTCTCAGGTCTGTCAGGACAGGGGTCTATGCCATGTTCTCTCAATACTCTGCTGATAGTGGCAGGGGAGACCTTTATGCCCAGATATTTAAGGTAGCCATGTAGTTTTCTACAACCAAGGTGTTTATTGTCTTTTGCCATGTCTATAATGAGCTGCTTTAGTTCATCTGATATTCTTGGTCTGCCGCATTTACTGCGGTTTTTACTTCCATCGTACTTTTGGGCTACAAGCTGCCTGTGCCATTTGAGAAGAGTGTCAGGAGAGAAGGAGGAAATACCGTCCAGAAGTTTTCTACCCAGCTTTTTGCCGAGTATAGCTAATCTTCTTCTCTGGCTGTCATTTAGGATGATGCGTTTTTTGCCGAGCTTTTCTCGAAGGATTTTATTTTCTTCTTTCAGGTACTCGATCATGTGCTGCTGTTCTTTGTTGATCCAGCCAGCTAGCATCATGAGGAGCATTGTGATGGGTTTGATTTTCATAGATACTCCAAGTTATATTGAGTTGTGAAAAGTCAGAGAATTTTATCATACTACTTCCAAAATTCGACCGGCATCTATAAAATATTCATTATATAAGTCCTTATTTTAATATCTTTGTACTTAAATGAATTTTGAGGCCATACGCCATATGACTAACAGTATTTTATCGATGTCCAGCTTTAACGGTACTCCATTCTCCAAGGGATTCTGCAAATCGTCTGGATAATGGATCATCGTGCTTATCAACAATAGTTTTGAATTCTCCGAAGGAAATAATATCCGGCCCTTCTCCATTTGGCTGAATGTAGATTATTGAAGATTTCTGAGGGCAATCTAATATCTTTACCTCAGCAACCATGGCACTAATGCCCTGCAAGCTGTCCTTCTGGATTACATCGTACATCTTTTGAGGAATAACAAGAAACCCGGCCTGCACGAGCATGTCCAGCAGATAGAAGTATTTGCGTTTTGAATTCGTAGCTTTGAAGATGTTTACGACGCCTTGCACAAGAGCTGGGAAACCAGCATCACAGGAAGCTGTAAGGTATTTATCTTGGCTTTCGCGTCTTGACTCTGTGTCTGTCTTCAATTCAACAAAGATTACTGTCTGCATGTCAGCAGAAAAACAGACATAATCGATTTTATAAGACTTATCTATCCCGATATTCGGATAAATCGTGCCGATACGCACGGGAAACTCAGGAATGATGATTGGGCTGATCTCAAAGCCGAGTTTAGCTTGCAGTACCGGCTGCAGATATAATGAGAAAAACAGATCAGCTCTGCGCTCCAGTTGATAGCTCGGCAAATGCCGCCAACTGTCCATACGGTCGAAAAGCTTATTAATCATAAGTTGTCATCTCCAATCATGATATGATGTTATTTTTCTCCTGTGCAATCTGCTGAAGGCGCTTGAGAATTCGGTCTTCATTTCAATTCATCCAATAAAGATTTCTGGCTGACCTCGGGATAGAAGCCATACCTGTGTAAAAGTTCAAGATAGTCGTCTTTGGTTAGTTCACTACCTAGGTCATTGGCTATCATTAGTACCCAATCGAGAATATTGAGTTATTAAATGCTCACATTGGTTCCACGTGTTTTCAACTGTATATATTCCATTCGAATCCAGCTTTATAATAATACCTTCATTATGACCTGCATAATCGGTAAAGGCTGGAAGTACTTCTAATCCAGGAAAAAGTGGAGCCAGTTCCTTAGAGCAGACCTGCAAAACTAAACACGAGTCCAAGACGTCTTCCTTATACCACCTCTCGACATGAAGCATAATTCCAAACCAGAGGTAGTTCAGCCAGTTGGTCCCCAGACGAGGATTTTTTATAAATACTCCCTTCCAGCCCCTTAAAGAGGTAGTTATAACGCCAGGATAAAGGCCATTGAAGTTTTTTATTTTCGTAAGGAATTTAGAGAAAAATTCATCTTCGTATTCTAATGACTTGAAGACCAAAGCCATCGCCCTGTCATATTCTTCATTATCTTCGAATGTGGCGGGCGACCAGTAAAATTGATTCAGGCCCGACAGCAACACTTTGGCAAGCTCGGAAGAAGGAACGACCTGCTGAACCAACTCTTCCCACGTCTTAACAATGCTGCGTTGAAATCTTTTTTGGGTTTCTGATAATCGACTTTTGGGGACGATTACAAGATCAATATCGTCCGGGGCTATTTCCTGGCTGTGCGTCCAGCTCGCCCAGAATTTCAGTTCTATTCGTTTTTTTGAATTGTTCTCATAAAAGAAAGCCAGGTCGTGACGATGCTGGCCTTCTATATACTCTTCTTCCACAGATGAGAAAGCATCCCATCGCAGCCAATCACAAAAAGCATGCTTAAAATGAGGATCACTTTTCAAGAGAAAAAGCAGAACACCCTGAATAAGCCGTTCTCCGCCTCTGCTATCAACGTAATTTAAAAAGTAATTATTCATTTTTGAATTTGAATAAGATTACAGTGTCTTGAGATATCTTAATTTTTTTCCGCTTTTATCAAGCAAACAGATATTCTTGCTAATTCAATTAAATCCTTTTCTTGAATGTTTGCCCCATTCATGTTCACATTCATTACAATGCCATTTATCCGGCCTGACACAGCAACCGCCCAAATGTATCTTGCCCGCATGAAAATCCTCTTCCAAGTCGTCTGTCAGATTGGGAATCCAGCCATAAATGATCTTGGCCACATTTTCAGAACCACATCCGGGGCATCTATGGTCTGTCACCTATGTTTTCTCCCGCTAGGACCTTTAATCCGTTTCTTCTCCATATGATTCTTTCAATAAATCAGTCAACAATTCGGCATTTTTTTCCACATCTTTTTTGTGTAATCTAATTATATAGCGATTTGATTTACTACTGTATCTTATCACTTCCAAGCCTGCGTCATCAAGCTGAGATTCAATGTTATCACTTTTCGGCAGTCTTATACCAACACGAAGGAACTGTTTTTTGGGCCACATAACGGTAAAATTATTCGCTCTTCCATTTTCCATCAATCCTATATAACCTTTATTATAGTTCAACTCATAGTCAGGTGCGAAAGACCTGATAAATGTCATAAGACTGTCGGTAATCGAAACAGTAGCCGGAGAAGCTTTCTTTTCCCAATATGCCCTGTCTGCCGGAGGTGGTGGAGGCTCAATACCACCCAGTTCAATTCGATCCAGAATCTTTGTAAAATCCAACGAAATCTTATCGTCACATTGCAGAGCTTTCATTTGAATAGCTATAAGGGGTATATGGCCATTAAACAGGCTTAATATATTTAAAAATCTCCCGGTAATTTCTTCTGCAATAATTACTGCGACATGATCGTATTGCGGATATCGTTTTCTCTCAATATCCCAATATTCAATTGTCCGGATAATGTGACTTTCATCCACTTTTCCAAGTTGAATCTCCACCTCATATCTTTGCTCATTGTCACTATCATAAAGCAACAAATCAAGCCGGCCAGCACCAGGCTGAATCAACTCTTCATTTAGAAGGACTAAATCCCCAAGCCCCACTATTGAAGGATCCTCTGCAATTTTATCTTTCACCCATTTCTCATTATAGGCAGAATGTTTTTTAAGATAGATTTGCTTGAATTTTGTGAATTCTAATCCTGACATAATTTTCTCCTCATTAGAATAAGTGTTTTTGGCTGAACTGAGTGACAAAACCGTTTTGCTGGAGGATTTCAATGTAATCGGCTTTGGTAATGCGGACGAAATCTTTCAG
>JAAEEL010000069.1 GCA_013415795.1 Methanocellales archaeon
ATAAGATAAATGTTGTTTGCAATAGATATCAGTTGAATTGTCGCATCCATGGCAGAATTACCACCGCCAATAACTGCAACATCTTTTCCTGTAAAAAGAGGTGCATCACATGTGGCACAATACGTAACGCCTCTGTTCTTGAATTTTACTTCGCCTGGCACATCAAGTAATTTCGGCTTTCTTCCAGTAGCAACTATTGCAGTTAAACACTTGTAGTCTTCTTTTGCTGTCTCCACATTGAAATGATTATCCAGCTTTCTTACGCACACGACCTCGGTGTTTTCTGTTATTTCAACATCAAAACTTTTTAAGTGTTCTTCGAACTTTTTTGCCAATTCAGCACCTGAGATGAATTGGTATCCAATGTAGTTTTCTACAGATGCCGAGGATGCTGCATATCCGCCGATATTCTTTGTTATCACAAGTGTTTTCATCTTTTTCCTTGCAGCATACACTGCAGCAGTTATGCCTGCTGGACCTGCTCCGGCGATTATTAGGTCATACATTACTTAGCTCTCTTTCTATTGCTTCTTTATCAAAACCAACAATGATTTTTTCGTTGATTTCAATTTGAGGTACGCCCATTTGTCCTGATTTTTGGATCATCTCTTCAGCAGCCTTGCTATCCACTGAAACATCTATATCCTCAAAGTCAACACCTTTTTCTTTTAGGAAGCTTTTCACCATCCGGCAGTATGGGCATGTGGGTGTCGAGTACACCTTAATTTTTGCCATTTTTCACCTCCCTACAACTCAAACTTGTATTGAATACTTTCGGTTTCATCTAACACACAGATCAGGAAACTTTTTGACAGCTATTTAATTAATCCCCTTGATGAAAAAAGGCATTTAAGAAATATTTTCTTATTCTACATGCACCAGATAGTTTCTCTTGGATTCTCTCTTTAATCATAATACATCCCTCCACTACTGGCTATAAAGTGAAATAACAGAAAGAGTATTACTTACCTTATACAGAAATAACCTCTTTTACCTCTGGTACTTCCTGTTTTATTGCCTTTTCTATGCCCATTTTTAGTGTCATCTGACTCATCATGCATCCCTTACATGCACCCATTAATCTTACCTTTACAACACCGTCAGATGTAACCTCTACCAACTCCACGTCGCCACCGTCTGCCTGTAACGAGGGTCTCATCTTATTTAAAACAGATTTAACTTTGTCAATCATCATTTTTTCCTCCTTTCATTAAAGATTTTTGAAGTTTCAGTTTATTACCTTTTCAAAATTTTCTTTAGACACCCCACAGAGAGGACAAACCCAATCATCTGGCAGCTCATCGAAGGGTGTTCCTGGCTTAATCCCAGAATCAGGATCGCCAATTTCCGGATCATACACATATCCACAAACTTCACATATGTACTTATCCATCTTCATAACCTCGCTATTGAGCTATCCCTAGGATTCATACTTTGGGATTGACCCTTTATATACATATTGGCTCAGTTTTCTATGGTGTACCTTTCTGCATTTAATTGCAGTAGGCAGATATATTTCCGTCACAATCATGTCTTCTGGTCCCTATCGATTGTATAATAGGATAGGTATGAGTTCTGACATCAACATCCTCAATTAATTCAACATAAAGACAGAGGAAAAGAAGTATCTAAAACCATAGTAAAGTAAGCACTTGAGACCAAAAAATGTTCAATAAATTTTATTGGGGCATCTTTTGATAATATTTAAAGGATACCACTTAGGCTTTATTGAACAAATGCGTGGTTTAAATTCTTTTTATAAATGTTTGCTAACTGCTATTTGGGGTCTCGAATATCTTCTGGAAAACAGCATTTTGAAATTTATTCTTCTTTAGGATTTGTCCATCAAACCTGCTTTATTTCCTGATTTGGTGATTATATGGACACTTAGCTACCTTATTAAAATTTTTAGTATTCACAAACCGATCTCTTGATGCTTTTTGGAAATGTTTTCAGCCAATTGGTACAGAGATTCGAAATCTTCTATCCTAGGAAAGCCCTTACAGTAAACGGTATCCAATATTTCAACATTCAAGCTGGAAATAAGTCCCACAAGTTGTTCGACCGTCTTTCCACCCCAACTATAGGAGCCAATGATGGAGATAAATTTCAATTTGGGTCGAAGAATCTTTACGAGGTATGCAGCATAAAAGGCAAGTGGATGTGCACCAGCCAACGTTGTAGGTACGCCCATGACTACCGTAGAAGCGTCTACTAATGCCATTGACAATTTCCCAATATCAGAATTAGACAGGTTAAACTGTTTCACAGTTATTCCTTTCTCAGTTAGAGCTTTCACAAAATAATCCACCATCGCCTTTGTGCTTCCATGCATGGAAACATAGGGCAATACAACAATATTTTCTGGTGGATCAAAGACCCAATGTCTGTATGCATTGATGATAAACTCTGGATTTTTATGTAAGGGTCCATGACTGGGTGCAATGGTATCAATCTCTAAGTCCTTTATTTTCTCTAGATTCTTCTGGAGTGTTGCTCTAAATGGCATCATAATTTCTGCATAATACCTCTTGGCTGATTCATAGACTGTTGTTTCATCAGTTACATACAAATCAGATGTCGCCATATGGGAGCCAAACAGGTCGCAGGAAAATAGGATTTTATCTTCCCTTAAGTATGTCAACATTGTCTCAGGCCAATGGACCCATGGCGCATATATGAACTCCAGTGTTTTATCCCCCAAAGACAGAGTTGCTCCATCATCCACTGTTAGGAATTTATTATCATGTATTAAAAGTAGATCCATAAGTATGGCTTTGCACTTTGGTGTGGCAACAACCTTAGCATTGGGATAAGCATCGATTATCTGTGACAATGATCCAGAATGGTCCTGTTCGGCGTGATTGGCAATGATATACTCTATATCTTTAATGTCAATTTGGTTGAGATTCTTTATCAAAACATCTCCCATGGTTGGATCTACTGTGTCTATCAAAGCCGTTTTCTCACTACCTTTCACTAAATAGGCGTTGTAGCTGGTTCCATCAGGGAGAGGTATGAGTTCATCAAACAACCTTCTATCCCAATCAACCGCTCCAATCGAGTAAATGTTTGGTTTCAGCTCTCTAGGTTTCATGATGATCAACCATATTGATATTCTCATTCAAACCTATTAATATATGTTTCAAATTAAGTTGGTGGCCCTTCGATATACTTATAAAGGATTTAGCACAATTCTTACAATTTTACTCTATAGTCCCGAATAGAACGTAGCTCAGCTTTTATACAGAAAACAAACAAGATGAAAAAATGACTGAAGAACAGGATTAATGAGCCTACTAATATGATGATCTCGACTCTTCTTATCAAGAACCAAACGAATCTAAAAACCTTGGTATGCCTCATTTCTTGATTTCGTACTCAAACCCCTTCATAATGCGAAATCCTAAAAAAGAGTTTTACTTTCCAATTTAACATAGTAAACATTATAAACCAGTAGCGAGAAGTGAAAATAACTTTTGAGGCGATGAAATGGAATTGGAATTGCTTGCACTGATTATTAGCATCGTAGGTCTGGCATTTGCAGCATTTCTGAGGTTAAGCATCATTAGGCAAGATGCTGGAACTCCAGAAATGAAGGAAATTTCCCAGTCAATCAGAAAAGGTGCTATGGCATTTTTACGTCGGGAGTTTATAACCCTGGCTATCTTCACTTTAATAACATTCTTCATACTTGCCCTGTTCATAGAGCCAAGACCGGGAGTAGCATTAGCCTACCTTTTTGGCACAGCAACCTCTGCCATAGCAGGCTTTCTTGGTATGGATATAGCCACAAGAGCAAATACTAGAACGGCAAATTCTGCCGTAGGAAGTTGGGCCAATGCACTGAAAATTGCCTTCTCTAGCGGCGCTGTAATGGGCTTTTGTGTAGTAGGTCTAGGATTATTTGGTTTAACGGTTGTTTCTATGCTCTCTGAAGACAGTCATGTATGGCTAGGATTTGCATTTGGAGCTTCTTCTGTTGCCCTGTTTCTAAGAGTTGGCGGAGGCATATTTACCAAAAGTGCTGATGTTGGTTCTGACCTAGTGGGTAAAGTTGAGAAAGATTTACCAGAAGATGATCCACGAAATGCAGCAGTTATAGCAGACCTAGTTGGCGATAATGTTGGCGATATAGCTGGAA
>JAAEEL010000070.1 GCA_013415795.1 Methanocellales archaeon
CTCTTTATCGCCTATGTAAACGGTTGATCCGTCATCAAGATCAGACAAGCCAACACTTCCAACACTGTGGTCAGACATGTTACTGAGTATCTTAGCTATTAACTCCTGCATGAGCACTCCTCCGGAACCATGCGCAAGAACAACAGTTTTTTCAGAAATGTCGGCAGCCTCATCTATGGACATCTGTACTCTCCTCAATGTACTCAATCCACCTATCGATGCTTTCTCCGATATTCTTGCTCGTTTTAATGGCTTTGATGGATGGATTCATTCTGAGCGCATCAGAGACCATCTTATCCGCATCCGCTCCTACCGCCTCGGAGATGTCCACCTTATTCACGATCGCTAAGTCGCAGGTCTTGAAGATCATGGGATGTTTTATAACTATGTCATCGCCTTCGCTGACGCTGACAATTACGACACGTTTAAATTCTCCAAGCAGATAATCCGTCGGACAGATCAAATTGCCAACGTTTTCTATGAATAAAATATCCAAATCGTCCAATGGCAACTGATCCAAGGAATTTTCAATTAGATGAGCATCCAGATGGCACTCTTTCCCAGTATTCATAGCAATCACCGGAACATCATACCGCTTAAAACGGTCTGCATCAATGTCTGCAACGATGTCCCCCGCAATCACACCTATACGATACTTTTCGCTGAGTCTCTCGATGGCCAATTCTATCAATGTCGTTTTTCCTGAACCAATAGCTCCCATGATGTTAAAGGCAATAATTCCAAAATCATTCAATAATCGATTATTTCGCAGGGCGATTTCTTCGTTTGCTTTCAAAACATCATGTACCACTTCAACTTCGATCTCACACATAATCATCCAACTCAATTTTTATGTTTCTAACGTTTATCTCTTTGCCAGAAATAAGACTTGGAACGGGATTTCCGCATCCAGGACATCCCATACTAAATGCAAAATCAGATATAAGGAGACGTCGATTATCGTCCAAAACGCCTTCGTACCCACATTTACATTTTACCTTAGGGGGTTTGACAATAAGATTTATCTTTGCATCCTCCATCAGGCTACCCTTGACCATGATTTCAAGGCAAAAGATCAGTTGATCATGATTTATATGAGTTAGCTCGCCCAACTCCAAATCTACAGAAGTTACTTTTTTAGCATCGTTTTTAATAGCTGTTTTCAATATAACCTCATAGATTTCCGTCGCCACGCTATACTCATGCATTAATATCGTATCCAAAACCTTTTTTTCTAGATGCGAGTTGCTCCTCCGTAATATCCTTTTCCACCGCATCAGCGTACTCATGAAATAATTGAAGGGTTTCCTCTCCCTCTTCGGGAGACATGACCCGGATTGCATAGCCGACGTGCACCAATGCATAATAACCTATATTGCTCTCATCTACATCAACAAGGTCCAATCTCACTTCCTGCTTGAGGCTACCAAAATCAACTATTGCAACCTTTTCATCTCTGTCTATCTTTACTATTTTTCCTGGGACTGCAAGGCACATTGAATGACCTCAATTAACTAATTGAGTAAGTGTTTATTTTATTTAGTTAATAAACAATACGATTGACAGATATGAGCGAAAAAATTCACGTTTATGGTATTATACAAGGTGTAGGATTTCGACCTTTCGTATATAGGATTGCACATGAACATGAATTGAGAGGATACGTACTTAATTTTGGAAATGGTGTTGAGATCTGGGTCGAAGGTGATAAGAGAGAGATAGACGAAGTCCTTCACGATCTGAATACTGAAAAGCCTCCTCTTTCAAAAATCGACGAGATAATAATTGAAAAGGTACATCAGAAGGGTTTCGAAGATTTTACGATAAAAAAAAGTAAAAAGAATGTCAGTACCAAATCTTCGATAATTCCCCCAGACGTCGATATTTGCGAGAATTGCCTTAGCGAGATGTTCAGTAGGAGTGATCGCAGGTATCATTACCCTTTCACCGTTTGCATGAACTGCGGCCCCAGATACACTACAGTATCTTATTTGCCATATGATAGGCAAAACACGACGATGATTGATTTCCCCCTTTGTGAAAAATGCAATGAGGAGTACACATCACCCACGGATAGAAGGCATCATGCACAATCAATATGTTGCAGTGATTGCGGTCCGAAGATGATGTTATATAATGGTAAAAGATGGTTGGTCCTGGAAAGCCATAGTGATGAAATAATCATCAAAACCGCAAAACTTCTAAACGAGGGGAGTGTCATTGCAATCAAAGGAATTGGCGGGATACACATAGCGGCAAAAGCCATTGATGATGTATCGTTGCTCCGTCTAAGGAAAAATCTTGGAAGGCCTGAGCAACCCTTTGCAGTTATGACCAGAGATATGGAAACTGCAAGGAGTTTCACTTTAGTAAATTCGATCGAAGAAGAACTTCTGACCAGCAATAGAAAGCCGATAGTAGCTCTGGAAAAAAGCGATAAATTTTATCTTTCCGAATATGTCGCCCCTGGATTGCATAACATCGCCGTGATGTTACCCTATACCGGTTTACATCATCTGCTATTCAAAGAACTCGGGGACACAACGTGTGTTATGACCAGTGCAAACCTGCCTGGTAGACCGATGATAAAGAGCAATAAAGAAGCTTTTGAGAAATTAGATGGAGTCGTAGATTACTATTTGCTCCACAACAGGAGGATAGCAAATCGAACCGATGATTCCGTTGTTAGGGTGATCGGTGATAAAACGAGTTTCATCAGGAGATCGAGAGGATATGTTCCAGAACCCATTGAAATGCCTTTTGCCTTTGAGACAGATGTGCTGGGTGTAGGTCCAGAATTAAATAACACGGTGACTGTTTTGAATGGAGATCAAGCATATGTGTCTCAGTATATAGGAGATACAAAAAAGATAGAGACGCTGGAGTATCACAACGAAGTTGCAGAGCATATGAAAAGATTGACTGGAATAAATCCCCTTGTGTGGGGTTGCGACCTGCACCCAGGATTTAACACAACCCACCATGCCATGGAAAATGCAAAAAAAACTATAAAAGTGCAACACCACTATGCACATCTGGTCTCACTCATGGCTGATGCCATGCTTCCCAGAGATGCCAAGATCATGGGAATAGCTGCTGATGGCGCGGGTTATGGAACAGACGGGACCGTCTGGGGAGGTGAAATCCTAGAAGTCAGTTATGATGATTTCAGGCGATGTGCTAGCTTGGAAACCCAACCAATGCCAGGCGGCGATGCTGCTGCATATTATCCTTCACGCATGGTCCTAGGAATTCTGAGCAAAGTCTTGAGCGATGAAGAATTGGCAAAGATGAAACTGAGATTTCGACATGAAAATTATAAAGAGGGTCAAATAGTCATCGAGCAGTTAAGGCGAGGTGTCAACGTTATTCCCACAACTAGCACAGGCAGGGTCTTGGACGCGATATCCTCGCTATTAGGCATAACACATTATAGGAGCTATGAAGGGGAGCCTGCAATGAAATTGGAGAGCATAGCCAGACATGGGAAGATTCTGGAAATACCGCTTAGATTCAAGATAGAACGAGATGGGCATGAAAATAGAACAGTGCTCGATACGACGCAAATCCTATTGAACATTTATGAAAATTTAGATGTTCATTCGAGGGCTGACCTTGCATTTTCCGCAGAAGATGCCATTGCAACTGGCCTAGCTGAACTTGCAATAAATGCTGCTGAAAAGCAGGGCATTGGGACTATAGGACTCAGTGGAGGTGTTGCATATAACGAACATATGACCACAAGAATGCGAGAGATTGTAGAGTCGAACGATTTCACTTTTATCTTACACAGCAAGATACCAACAGGAGACGGTGGAGTATCTCTTGGACAGGCGATTATTGCCAGCCTGAAGGCAGATAAAAAATAGTGTATAACTGAGCTGAGATTTTAAAGTATCAATAAATAATTCAGTCTAGATTGCCTTTTATGTTTTAAATAATCACTAAACCTTCATTTTCTAATACTTTAGGAGCAGAAATTAGACTTTAGGAGCAAAGCTTTCATTACCACAAGTTTGATATATCATTAAATACATACTTAACAATTGTTAATTATGAATATCGGAAGGCGCGAGTTCCTCAAGTTTATCGCATTTGCAGGAGCTATAGCAACCATGGGATTTTCAGGATGCGTGTCAACTCCAGAGCCCATGCCAAATCCCACCCCTACAACCACGCCCATACCTACACCGAAACCGCCTGCATCAGAGCAGACTAAAACCCAGACAACTAAAAGATTTTCTTATGTGGGTACAGAAACCAAACCATGTCCCTTGTGTAATTTCGATATGCAACTACAAGATGTCTATGGTAAACTGTTTTGGATCTGTCCAATTGATGACTGCGGATATTTTGAGGAAGTAACCGAAGAAGAGATTTTGAGAAAGTATGGTTATACTGAACAACTCAAATCAAATTAAAGTTGCTGATGAAGCAATATAAAGCAATAACATTGGAAAATAATACCATTTAACCAATGCCACCACCATACCGTATTATGCGCCACTACTTCAGTAGCATATTTTTGCATAGTATAGAAGATTTAAGAAATTTTTTGACCTTGCATAAAAGGCTACATGACATTTACCATAATATTGTGCTATGATATTTCAAAGTGTGTTTCTGAACTGGTGACCACTACACCATTGTATAAGACGTCAATGTTTATAATGGCTGTTGTTTCAACTACCCCCGCCTTGTATCCAGTGATATAAATTTCAAAAGACCTTACCTCCCCATGTATTATTTTTCCAAGTTCAATCATTTCGCTTTCAAATGCAACATGTTGAGGAGTTGGCGTTGATAGGTGTACTTCTACTGACTTATAATCCATAATATCGCCATTTTTTAGCGTGATTTGAAGTGGTACAGTCTTATTATCTTTTCCGGAAAGTTTAGAGGGGGTAGATATCTGTATGCCGGGATATATGATTTTAAACCTAAATGGCTGGGAAGCTGTCTTCTGGTCAGATCCTTCCAGATACTTGACTACAACCTCACCCTCATGCTGTCCAGCCATAACGGTTTTTGTCTTTGCATAGAAGTAGAATGTTTTTTTATCATCTGCGGGCAAGATATGCAAGGTTTGTGGAGATATTTCTTCTAGCACATCTGACTCAACGGATATCTCCATATTTGTAGCATCTTTAACTAAGATACGTTCATTTTTCAGTGTCACTTTTATCTCCATAGTATCTAGCATGGTAACTTCTGTGGGTACTTCGA
>JAAEEL010000071.1 GCA_013415795.1 Methanocellales archaeon
CTTTTATTCTGTAAACCAATCCAGGAAACTGCTCCGGCTCATACTCTATGTTCTCTAAACCTAGTCCGATGGCTATCGCATTTAAATTAAGCTCAGACCCCAGATCAGCAGATGCAACGATATTCTGTATTATAAACTCTGGATTTTTTTCAACGTACATCCCCATAGAATCCAGCTCTTTTGCTACATTATTTATTACCGTTTTCACATCATCGACGCTCTTAACACCCGTACAAACGATCTTACCTGTACTAAAGATCAAAAAAGCAGCCTTTGGTTCTTTTAAGCGATAAACGAGACCCGGAAATTTACTCTTGTCATAAACTGCACCATCAAGCTTTGACTCTATCAATTTCAGATCGAATTCTTCGGCAAACTTGGCATTTGCAACTACATTCTCAACTTTAATGGTAGATTCTGGCATGATATTCTCTTTCTATAATAATCCAATACAACGATAAAGTCTGCGGTATAACGTAAAGATTTATCTGTTCTAGTGATTAGTTATTCTCAATGAGCGAGACCGTTCACTGGGCAGATGTGATAGCCGAGGATGTGTTGAAAAGAGGGAATAGGCACGTTTTGGCGACTGGTATAACTCCCTCGGGCCCTATCCATATCGGAAATCTGAGAGAGGTAGCCATTGCCAATGCAGTATTTCGTGTGCTGAGAGATCATGGTGCAGAGGCTCGATTGATCTATATTGCAGACACTTACGATCCACTCCGCAGATTATATCCGTTTCTTCCAGAAGTCTACGAGGAGCACATCTGCAAGCCACTCTCAGAAATACCGGATCCATATGATTGTTGCTCTAATTACGCGGAACATTTTCTTAAACCCTTTTTGAAGTCTCTTGAAAGACTGGGGATTGAGATCGAGGTATATAGGGCGGATGTTCTATATAAAAGCGGAATGTATACTGATCTCATAAAAACGGCGCTTGAGCATAGAGACGGTATTGCAAAAATACTAGCAAAAGTGGCAGGCACATCAATTCCATCAAGTTGGAGTCCGTTCAATCCTTTATGCGAACAATGCGGCAGGATTACTGATGCCATTATAACGGGTTATCTGGGAAATACTGTTGACTACGAATGTATGTGCGGTCATCAAGGATTTGCTGACTTTTCAAAAGGCGAAGGAAAACTAACTTGGCGAGTAGACTGGCCCGCAAGGTGGAAAATGCTTGACATCACAGTAGAGCCTTTTGGAAAAGATCATGCTGTTGCAGGTGGCTCCTATGATACCGGTGTGCATATCTCAAGGGAGATATATGGTCATGAGCCGCCATATCCCATACCTTTTGAGCATATATTTCTTAAAGGTAAGGGTAAGATGTCATCCTCTACCGGAACTCTCACTTCTATTCAAGAAATGTTAGACGTACTTCCACCAGAAGTGCTGATGCATCTTTTCCTTAGGACAAAGCCCGAAAAACATATAGATTTTGACCCCGGGGTGCCGTTGCTAAATCTGATAGACGAATACGATCGAATTCATGGAGTACAAATTCCATTTCGACATATGGTCACTATTGTTCAAATCGCGCAGGACTTCGATCAGGTTCTCAAGGTGCTAAAGCGCAGTGGATATGTTGTCAGCGATATCGATGATATAAGGCAGCTATCTATCAATGCCAAAAATTGGTTAAGCAGATTTGCACCAACCTTTGTTAAATTCAACGTGCAGGACACTCTGCCTGTCGAAGTAAAAAAACTATCTCAGAAACAGAGAATTGCATTGGGACTTCTTGCGGATGCAATTAGCTTCAAAAAAACCGCAGAGGAATTACACAATAAAATCTACGAGATAGCAGAAGAAGCTGGCATAGACTCCCGCGATATTTTCAAAGCAATCTATGTTGCAATACTGGGAAAATCATCTGGTCCTAGGGCAGGTTGGTTTTTAATATCTCTTGATGGTAATTTTGTTAGGAAGCGTCTCAGGGAGGCATCAAAAGCGTAAATCATTGGTTGATATACAATTCAAAGAATAGCTTTATCATCTTTGCATAAAGATATTAATTCGCGCTCCAAAGGTTACACAATGAATCTAGATAATAAAATCAAGGAAAGGATCAAGAACTATCTAGGGCGAGATGAGATGGGGATACGAAAAGCAGTTATATGTTTGTTCTTACAAGACAATTCCTATACTACAGAGGACGTCCATAAATATTTGGTGGAAAGTGGATTTGATGTAAGCTATAGGGGAATATCTGCAATGGTGGGCTTGATGAACACCAAATTAGGTATTCTTTCTATTGATGTAACAGGTGATCATAACGTATATTCCCTGAAAGATGGGCACAGAGAAATAGTGAAATCTGTTTTGGATAATTACTAGTGGTAGGGTCCACATGCTCAAAAAAATTGCAAACACCACGTATGCCGTATATGAGCATCTACTTACAAAAGAAATCATGTGCAATCCCCTTCCGTCGCATATTGCAATAATCCAAGATGGCAATCGAAGATATGCAGCAAAGCTATCGAAACCAATTTATTATGGACACTTTTATGGTGCAAATACCACTGAGAAGGTAATGAACTGGTGTCTAGAGCTAGGCATAAGGCAGCTGACGATCTATGCCCTATCTACAGAGAATCTTAAAAGACCGTCTTTAGAGCGTATGACGCTCTTCACACTCTTCAAGCAAAAATTCGATGAAATATGCGTTGACGAGCGAGTTCATCGAGATAAAATGCAGGTCCGAGTTATAGGCAACATTGGCCTATTGCCTCTGGATTTGAGGTTGGCTGCTAAAAGGGCAGAACGAATCACTCAGAAATATGACGAATTTTGTCTAAACGTCGCATTGGCCTATGGTGGAAGATGTGAACTTTTGGATGCTGTGAAGGCTATTACGAAAAATGTAGAGATTGGTGCGCTAAAAGCAAAAGACATAGACCAAGATACGATATCTAATTATCTACATTCAAATGGCTCGCCAACGAACGTGGATTTGATCATTCGAACAGGAGGGGAAAAAAGAATGTCAAACTTCCTTCCTTGGCAGGCAAGCGGTAACGAATGTGCAGCATATTTCTGTGCACCATATTGGCCTGAGTTTCGCAAGATAGACTTCTTACGAGCTATTCGCACTTATCAGATGAGGGATAAAGAAAGGGGAGATAACACCCTATTTAGAGCAATTTCTTTACTTAAGGAATATGTTAAGGTTGAGCTTGAGGAAATTATCGAGTCATCCAAGCATGCACTTGATGTCGCCAGAAGAGATGTTGTAAGGATTCTGAGAGATATGAAGACATAATATTGTTTTAACTATCTTCCAAATCTTCTTTGTCTTTTCTGATAGTCTCTCACAGCTCTTAGCAAATCTATTTTTCTAAAACCTAGCCAGTTCACATCTGTAAAATATAGCTCTGAGTACACAGCCTGCCATATCAGGAAGTTAGTCAGCCGTTCACCTCCTGTTTTGATTATCAGTTCTGGCTCTGATTTGAAAATCAGATGCGATTCAATCATCCTCTCATCTATATCATCAGTTCTTAACTCGCCTTTCTCGACCTTTAACATAATCTGTTTAATAGCGTTGGTGAGCTCATACTTCCCCCCAAAACCGATCGAAATATCCACCATTAGGTCGCATTCATCTTTTTTTACTTCTATCTTATCAGATTCTGTGTAGATCGTTACATCCGCCTTAATACCTGCCATCTTTTCAATCAATAATTTCTTTGAATTTGAGCAAATCATATTGCTAATTTTTTCAGCATCTATTACGCTGACGTATATTGTAATCTGAGTTATTTTAATCTCAGAACACCAAGAAACGAATTCCTTTAGCTTATTAAATGCCTTGTTGGTTTGCAAATCCTCTTCTGCAATGACGAGTATGATATGCTTTGGTAACTCCTCCTTTTCGATCTGTCTGATCATCCTTTTTTCATACAGTGCTAAAACGATCTCTTTCATCTTGGTTAACTCAACTATAAGTACTAAGGATAAAATATTTTGTATATCTCACTGAAGATGTTGGAGAGGAGGCCTTATTTGGAACCTTATCTAGAATTATCACATAGAACTAATGTCTTACGCATCTTATTTGGTAGTGTTGCCCTATTGCTCCCCTTTCTGGCGATCTGGCAACTAATGCTCATCGTTTTAGCTGTTACGATCATATTTGCATTCATCGCTCCAAAAAATAGAACCTCAGCACACATATGTTTCGCTGTTTTAATTCTTGTAGCTCTCTCTTTTTTGTTAAATTTTCCGATGTATCTTCTTGGTGCATCCGTTTCCATATTCACTTTTAACAGGGTGACGAGAGACCTCATAGCTCAAAGAAAAACGATAAAAGGTAGTGTTACATTCCTTCTATTTGGATTGATTTTTGCTTTTTTCGTCGGCAGCTGGGTAATATCATTTATGAATATTACTATCTCATCTCCTTATCAGTTCCTGTTCTTCTTGGTTGTAATAGGTGCAATTACAGGAGCGCTTTTGGAATCTATCCCACACTCAAATGAAGATCTAACTGTACCACTTGGGTCTGCGATGGCAATGTGGTTATTTTCAGGTTTTGAATATTGGGTATCTCCTAACTATCTTATACTAGTGTTAGCGCTCATGTTGTCAATTGGTTACATATCACACAAGATGAACATCGCAGACATCACAGGTGCATTGAGCGGGGTTCTTTTGGGTGTTTTAATTATCATCTTCAGAGATATAAGATGGTTTGCGATCCTCTTTATCTTTTTAGTTCTTGGTGGCGCTTTCACGAGATATAAGTATGGATATAAACAATCACTCGGAATTGCAGAGGCAGAGGGTGGAGCTCGTGGATATCGGAACGTTTTTGGAAATGGACTTTTAGCTTTGATTTTGGCTGTTGCAGGGGGAGTTTTGGGCAATCCGATCTTACTTATAGGCTATCTGGGAGCTATTGCTACAGCGACAGGCGATACGCTCGCTAGTGAGATCGGTGAAACCTCAAAATCACAGCCAATGTCGATAATAACGTTTAAAAAGGTGCCTGCTGGAACAAGTGGTGCCATATCTCTTCTCGGAGAGATTTCTGCAATAATTGGCTCAGCTGTGATAGGAATACTTGCGACATTGCTGGGTATGGTTGGACTTCATGTAGTGGCGATCACTATTATGGGTGGGTTTATCGGCACCAACGTAGATAGCTTGCTCGGCGCTACTTTGGAGAATAGGGGGTACTTGACAAATAGCTCCGTTAACCTATTTGCAACGGTAGCAGGAGCGTTGGTTTCTGTTGGTTTGTTTTATGTTTTGGTTTGAAGAATTTATTAGGAACTAATTATTTCTTAAGGAGGGGCCAGTATTAATCCTGCTTCAATTAATGCTTTAATGTAAATTAAAATGGCCAATTTAGGTGTAAAGCTTCGACAACCAATAGCTATATATCCAAGATGCAATGAAATTTAGCAAAAAAACTAGGAGGTGTTTAAGTAATGCACTGTGATTGTTGCACGAAGTGGATTGACATATTTGAGTACTACGGCAACGGAGGGCTATGTGAAGTATGTAAAACTAATTCAAATGAATCGAAAAACTTAACCTAAATCAACTAAATCAGTCGCCACCTCCAAGATTTGAAATATCGCAAGTAATATTTAAAGAACGATATTCGAGAATTTTTTGGACTGCCAAAATGAGCACAATGGATTAGCTACGAAATCGGTGACTTCTACGAAAGTATCGTAATTCGCTCGAATTCAGAAACTATTGATATCAAGACTTTAATGTAGATCACCTATGTGATGAGCATAGCTAAAAGATTTTTAATGTCACATATATGGTTTGGGTGACCTTTAAATGAAGGTTTTATATTGAAATGTTATCTCAAGAAAAAACCAATGACAATTGTAGATGTCACTATAAACTAAGATGATAATTCAATTGAAAGTAATATCTATTTTGTAGACTATTTAATTAACATAGATATTATCAAAGTATTCTCTAAATCCGTTTAATTTTTATTATAAATCCTGGTAATAATATTCGCCTTTTGCTTTTTGATCCCTGTCCAGCTTTGATCCAATTTTATTTACTCTTGGTCTCTTACTCTCTTCATCTCGCCTAAATGTTATGTCCACCTTCTTTAGGAAGCAATTCATACCATCACGCATTTCAAATGGTCCAAGGGCATTTCCGTGTACTCCAGGCTTACCCACAAAAACCATCAATCCATCGCTGAGCAGATCTATCATATAAATATCGTGATCCACGACCAGAACACTTACCTCATTGTTTTCAGCAAATCGACGTATCATGCTGGTAGCTAACGCTCTTTGCTCTATATCCAAGTGCGCACTTGGCTCGTCCAGGATATAAAGGTCAGCACTCCTGCTCAAACAAGCCGCTATTGCCACTCTCTGCAATTCTCCACCGCTTAGTTCTGTTATATTCTGATCTAATAAACGCTCAAGATGAAGCGGTCTGTTGATTTCAGTTTTGTAGTAACTGGAATCGAATCGATCCGTTATGGAACGAAGTAGTTGATCAACTCTTATATCCTGATCTACTTTGATATATTGTGGCTTGTATGATATTTTTAGGTCCAGATTTATGTTGCCAATATCTGGCTTGATCAATCCCGCAAGTATTTTAGAGAATGTTGTCTTCCCAGTGGCATTTGGACCTACAATACCCATGACCTCACCTCTTCGAATATCCCCCCCCTCTACCTCTAGTGTGAACTTTGGGTATTTCTTTCTGAATCCATCAAATTTTGCAAGTATAAAAGCCTCTTTTTTTGCCCTTGGTGCATGGACTTCGAATTTGATCTCTTCGGTACGAATCCTGACATTCTCCTCTGGTAAAAATCCTCGCAGGTACTCATTGATGCCCACCCTAACTCCTTTTGGATGTGTGATTACACCGTATACTCCAGGGGTTCCATATACGATGTGCACTGCATCAGCCAGTAGATCCAAAATGGCAAGATCATGCTCAACGATTACTACTGTGCTCTCCTTGGAAACCTCTCGAATTAGATTGGCAGCTTTGATGCGCTGGTGTATGTCCAAGTAAGGTGTAATTTCATCAAA
>JAAEEL010000012.1 GCA_013415795.1 Methanocellales archaeon
ACCTTCTTTGCGTAGCAATGGTAGCAGCTGCTCCTGCAATTCTTGGGATCTCTTTTGAATTCTTTTTTCCTGCCTTTCAAGGCTTTTGAGCCGTAAATCAAGTGTCTCTTTTCTATCTGCCAACTCAACTTGAGTTGGGCTTTTTTCCGACTTGATGAGCAGCTCACCTACACCTTTGTAGATCACTGCACTGTCGTCCAACTTCTCCAACTCCTCTAACGCTCGCTCCGTCTCGCGAAGTATCATTTCCACTTGGGTTTTCTGCCCAAATATGGCTTGAGCCTGTTGCTGTAATTGTTGCAACTGTGCCAATTGATGTTGGATCTGGGTGGGTAACTCCGTACTCATTTTATCACAACCATATCATATGCTATCTTAATAAACCTTAACCATGTATTTAGAGCAGCCCTAAGAGACACTATATCCTCCGCCTCTGCCCTAATCTTGACAGTACCGCCATCAAGAGCCAAATAGATATTGGATTTCTGTGAAGGAATATTTCGTAGCTCAGGAATTAGTGAGTTATAAATTATTCCTGAATGCTCGCCTAATTCAATCTCGAACTCGCCATATATCATATTATCTGGCTTTAACTCTTTTGATAATTGTGGGACGCTCTTTTAAAAGCACCCGGTGCCCACAATATGGACACCTAACTCCACCATACTCATAGTCGACTTCTACCGCCCGTTTGCATCTGGAACATTTGTATGACACTGATTATTCCTCTTCTTCAACTCTTGCAAGGGACCTTTGGAAAGATTTTCCAATGGGGGTTTGAGGAACGTAGGTGCCACCAGCGAAAGTTTTTTTGCATTTTGAACAATGCCAAATGCCAGTGCCAACACGAGATACAGATTTACTACCGCATTGCTTGCATTCATGCGCTGATCGCATGAGTTTTTCGATGTCTGCGACTATCTTTCTAACTCTTCGTCCGTATCTAGGACCAAAGCGCCCTGCAGACCTAGTCTTTCTTCCTTTCTTTCCCGACTTGACCATCAACTAGTCTCCAAGTATTTCTTCCTTATATCTTTTGCCTTTTTAGACACAATATCTGAAATATGAAAGAGCTGGTCAAATGTTAGAGGTCCTGTTCCGCTCTTCTGCATGCCAGCTAATGAGTCGTCTTTGCCTGTGATCATAGTGATAATAGTTGATGCGATTGATTCTTCATCCAAACTCGGGTCCAGTATTATCTCTCCATCTATCTCTGCAGCCGTGATGGCGACCGGAAGATCAATTATTGGTAATGGTGCATCTTTACCCAGCTCGTATCTCTCATTTGGGAAATTCGTATTTAACAAAGCTGCAATAGCACCCAATGCTGATGCATCCATAAGGTTTCCATCGTGGTCGAGCACGTAGACGTCGATGAAGACCATCCAAATATCTTCGCCCTCCTTAATGCATAGCTTTGATAGATCTATAGCACCCGATTCTCTAACACCACGATCAACAACTCTTGCTAATTCTGTAGCGTTTTCGTTCGGAGGACCTGGTTCGAAAGAGGGCGATGCAATCGGAGCGAACTCCACATTCGTGATGATCGCGCCCTGATCAGGCGTATCTGGGAATGGTTTGCCAGGCTGCATCTTTATACCCACTATCACCTGAGTATCCCCGATTTTTGCTTTTGCTGAGCCTTCTGCGCTATCTATAATGCCAGTTTCAACCTCTATTTGACGATATTCGTCAAATGCTCTCCCATCAACTCGCTTACCCTTCTTTGCAAGATTGTAAATATAATCTCTTTTGATCTCTGCTATTATGTCATCAGACATTATTAACACCTTCGTATTTTGAAATCAGTGCATTTCTCTGAATTTCATATATCTCTTTACAGCCTTTTTTAGCCAGCTCGATTGCCCGTGTAAATTCTTCTTTGGTAAAGTTACCATCCATTTGTAATAGAGTGATCTTACCTTCCTGTGTCATTGCAATTGGCATATCTGCCTCCCCATAATTATCTTCCTCGCCTGTCAAATCGAGAACGACTTCTCCGTCTACTTTTCCGACTGCGCATGAGGACACGATCCCTCGCATTGGAATGCCCGCATCTGCCAACGCAACTGATGAAGCATTGATTCCCACTGTCCTAGTGCCTGCATCCGCTTGCAGTATTTCCACAAATATGTCTATGACTGATCTAGGAAAATATTCTTTGAGAATGACAGGTTCTAGTGCTTCTCTGCTCACCTTAGATATTTCTATAGACCTTCTATCTGGTCCAGGCCTTTTTCTCTCTTTTACGGAGAAAGATGCCATATCATATCGATAGCGAATAATAACCTGAGTAGCTTCCTGAAGATGGCGTGGATGGACCGCTCTAGGCCCATAAACTGCGGCAATTACTTTACTTCCACCGAGTTCCATATAACAAGAGCCATCTGCTCGCTTTAGAATACCTACCTCAATCTTAATGGGCCTAAGCTCATCTACCTTTCTTCCGTCGAGCCTTTTTCCTTTTTCTATAAGTTTTTTTGGCTTGTTACTCATGACCTATTTCCTCTTTCCCTTTTTTTCAGTAATTATCATTTCTCTAATCATGTCTGTTAGTCCGGGTGTATGCGACTCTCGCTCTATTTTCAACAGCGTCTGAATAGCCATATCCATATCATCCTCTTCCCCGTGGACCCATATACGTCCATTTTGACCTACAAATATGTTACAATCCAGCTCCTTTTTTAGTAAATTAATCATGGAGCCCCCCCGACCTATCACTCTGGGGATTCTAGTGTGAGATATCTCAATGACCCTCCCATTTCTTAGTGGACTGAAATTCTCCAAAGTTAGATCGACCCTCATAGTGGCATCTATATCCTTGACCTTTGCGATGAATAAATCACCTATGTCAAGATGTCGCCCCATATCAAACGGATATATTCTATCCGGATGTTCTGAGATGTGAAGAAGTGCTTCGTATGGCGAGTTGATGTCGATGATCCAGTTTGAAAAGCTGATGTCAACCACTTTTCCAATCACAGTATCGCCGGTATGCGGCATATACTTTCCGAAAAGCGGGATTACCCTTAGCTCTTTTCTATCTAAGATTCCGTATATCGATGCATATACCCTGCCGCTTGAAACATATGTGCCCTCGCCTGCCTTCTTGGCGTCATCAGAAAGCAAGTCACCAGGAATTACCAGTTTCATGCTTCCCTCACCAATTTGGTCTCAGAATTGCCCTTTGTGAGGCTATTCACCAATGAGTAAAAATCACCTTGTATGCCGGCGGGAATTTTTATTAGCGCTATCCATGACCCGTCACTTTGCCATTCTTCCTTTATCAATTGCCCAAATCGCTGGATTTCTCCATAGGATTTGGCAGCATACTCAGCGGGAATCTTGATAGCTATACTCACTTCATCGAAACGAATGGGTATGATTGGTCGAATTTTTTTCATAACTTCGCTGACCATTTCGTCGTCAGTCTTAAAAGGATCGATATGGATACCTGCTTCTTCAATTACTTTTTCTATCCTAGAAGGTGGATGCGGAGCTTTAGTTTGTGGATTAAATGCGTTCCTCGTGATTATATTGACAACCCGCTTGCGTTTATTTTCTTGCATCTTTTTCCTCTGCTGGGATGTTATCTGTATGTCACCGTGGACGATTATCTCTTTGGCTATCTTATACACCTCGGTGGTACCAAAGGCTGTTGTAAGTTTATCCTCTGCAGTCCTTTCTCCACAGGATGCATCCTCAAATATGTCCTCTACAGCCAATATTTCCCCGATATTCAATTCTTCACCTCTCTTCATCGCCAAAGCTGCCTCTGGATCGACTAAAATTTCGAAATTTAAGCCATGAGTTTTATATCTCGCAATTACGGCTTCATCAAGAGTGACCATTGAAAACGCCTATTTTTCAGAAGCATGACGATCTATGATTTGCTGAACGTAACCCTTTACATCTTCTGACGTCAATTTTTTGAACAGCTTCACGTCTGATTCGATGATGCCGACTTCTATTGTCTGCGCATCAATTTTTCCTTCTGTCACTTTATATAGTGCTTCAAGCCCCAATAGTATGGCCTCTTTGAGGTCAAGATCTTCCCTATATTGCTCCTCAAAAACCTCTATTGCAGTATTTTTTCCTTCGCCTATCCCGGTTGCCTTGTACTCAAGCAATGTGCCAGAAGGGTCTGTCTCGAAAAGAGAGATAGAATCACCATTGATGCCTGCTATTAGAATCGCTGTACCGTATGGTCGGACGCCGCCAAACTGAGTATAAGATTGCATATGATCACAAACTTTCTTGGCTAGGGCCTCTACACTAATCGATTCATTATAGACCACTCTGTTTATCTGAGCATCAACCCGCCCTTTGTCGATCAATATCCTGGCATCTGCCACCAAGCCAGATGCGGCTGCACCTATATGATCATCGATCTGAAATATTTTCTCTACGGACTGGGGCTCAAGCAGTCTGCTAGTAATTCTCTTATCAACCAGAATTGCAACCCCGTTTTTTGCTTTTATACCGACTGCAGTTGTTCCTCTTTTCACTGCCTCCCTTGCATATTCCACTTGGAACAATCGCCCATCTGGGCTGAAAACCGTTATAGCCCTATCATAAGCCATTTGTGGTCCCATCATAATGAATCACCTTCCATATGTATCACCATACATCAAACTTCCATAAATAGTTTCATCACATATTAGATTAATCTATGTTCTATGGAGTATGGTCAACTTGTATCATAAAAGTTTCTGTTATTTTTTTCACCGTTCCCGATGTTCCTAGGACATGAATTCCTACCCTTACTCCTTGAACACGATTGATAGTCGCAAGTGCTGCCCTCACCATGGATACCCTATCATGAGCGCATCTTAGGACACCTCTCTTCCCGTCAAAGTTGAGAACCCATAGATTGCACAGGTTTGCACCAACATCTCCTAGAAGCGATGAAGCAGAGGCTAATATTTCATTGATCAGTTCACTTCGAGATATCTTTTCCGCAGAAAGAACCTCAAAAGCCACATACCTTTTCCTTTCACGCAGTGATGATGGAAGATTTTTCATATTAACTCCACACCTTCCATGATATATCCTTGCTTCATTTTTTTCCTATTGCGCAGGATGATGTTCCATGGCGTCTTGCTGAGCGCCTCAATCGCCTCATTCTCACTCATACCAAACAAACCAGCCAATGCAATCATCTCTCTTGGAGCCCTTAAATCATATTTTGACCTGGCGCCAGAGGTAAGCACCATCAAAACTCCAAATTTTCTTGCAAGCTTAAGATTTGTCTGAAAGGCTGAAAGGGCTCTAACCCTAGAAACGTCTCTTGAATATATGAGCTCATCAAGATTAAACTCAATGGCAACTTCGTTCTCAGCAGCAGATTTAGCCAGCACCTGATTTATGTAGCGGGAAGGATGAGCCAGAATATCCACAGATGAGTTTTCAACAGCAGCCCTGTTTATCTTTGGATCACCACCATGAACTAGCAAAACGTCCACCTTGGATCGGTAATCCCTGATATTTTTCTTTAAATCTGATATTTTATCAACAACTATCTCAATACCACTAATGATGTCCTCACCAGTGGCTTCACTCCAAAAATTCGAATGATTTGTGATGGCTATGCCAGCATAGCCGTATCTTTTCGCCACTGAAACCAATCTTTCAGGGGAGTCTTCACACTCAGGAGCTGAGTGCACATTTAGGTCATAAAAATTTGTCATATAATGATCCCCTCTAGGAACATAACTGCGTTTTCTCTACGAGAGGGATATGAAATAATTTTCATTTTAGCAGCAATTGAGTCTTCGGTTTTAGCTAACTTTATATCACCTTCGTATGCTGACTGCTTATCAAATCTGACATAGAAGTTGCAGTCATCATCAAAGTGTCGGTTTAGTTCATCCTTCAATCCCAACAGTTGATCTTTGGATAAGCTTCTCAAAATATCGAGAAATGACTTACAATGTCTTTTCTCTAACCTAGCCTCCAAGACCGTAATTGGGTTCCCAAAGTGACCTTTACTCATTGTGGTCTTAATTTCGCAGTCCTCTGGTAAAAATAATTCTAGGGCACACCTTACCCGGGATACATCTTCTGTTGCATGTGCAAACGTTCTAAGCTTTACATGATGAATCATTTACCTGTGCATCTGCCTTTTTTACCGGCAGATGTCTTACCCCTGAAGGCACGCCCTCTATGAGATGAATTGCAAACCCACTTTAACTCTGGATCACTCTGGATTGAAGGATGAGCACGATCCAGAAGTATTACCTCATACCACTTGCTTTTGCCGTCCTCGCCGACCCAGTAAGAATTCAGCACTTCTAAATTCGGATGTTTGCGTGACGCACGTTCTTCCGCAATTCTTTGAATGGATTTAGCAGGAGTTATCTTCTTTACACCCATGTGAGCAGTTCTTCTTCCAGCATTAAAACGGGATTTTCGTCTTCCTCCTCTGCGAACTTTGGTACGTACCAAGATAATGCCTTGTTTGGCTTTGTATCCCAGCGCTCTCGCCCTATCCAACCTAGTTGGGCGCTCAATTCTTTTTACTGTAGGATCTCTCCTCCATGCCTGGAGTCGATGCCACATCAATTGGTCAACATAGGTCTTTTTTGGCCGTTTATGGGCATCTCTTATGTATGAATAAAATGATCTTGTCATAGGTCTTGCAATGTGCCTTCGATGTTAATAAAGTTTTCTCGTTAGAACCGCCCTAACATCTCACGAATCACATCAGTTGCTGAAATAACGCCAATCGGAATGTTTTTGGTCACGTATGTGCTTCTTGCGGACATCACGAACGTCCTATGGATTTGGTGGGAATGCATGAAAGCTGCTGCATCTTTAAGGCTCATCTCTGGTTCCACCGCAAGCACTTGAGACGACATAATATCCTCAGCAACTAGGTCAATTTTTTCCTCTGCATAACACTTTATCAGATCCATATCAGTAACCACTCCCCAGGTCTCTCCCGTGCTGTCGACCGCCACGACACCAGAAATGTCGTTCTCTATCAGAACCTTTGCAATCTCCTTTACGGATGCATCCAAATGGACTGTAACTACACCTTTGAACATAACATCTCTTACTTTCTTCATTTTTGACTCCACCTAACTATTTAGAAGAAACGATCTTAACGATATCTCCCCACTCCAAAACATGTTTTTCGCTGAGCCTGCACTTCGTCCTCGCATCTACAGCATATAAGAAGCCCTTACCCAAGTCAGTATGTACTTGATATGCCATGTCATGAGCCGTATCTCCTTTCTTCATCAAGAATGCATCTGGCAGCACTACCCCGTCTTTATCTGAGAACTTGTTCTCATCTTCCACCGGGTAAGCTACGATCATATCCAGCAGTTTGAAGACAGCACTGTTAACGCACTCTTGGACGCCTGTGCTGCCATATTGGTTTAGCAAAGATCTGACGCGATCTAGACATTCTTTTTGAGCTGGAGAAGATTGACCTATAATCTCAAAATCGGCATCTCCGGGAAGATACTTTATCAAACCGCCTTTTTCGCCCATTCTGAGGATCAGTTCAGCTTCTGATGACGTGGGAACTACCATATAGTCTCCTAGCGAAAGAAGTTTTTGGATGTTTTCTTTTGGAGCAACGTCGAACTTGTTCGCTGCAATGATCATCGGCTTAGTGGTCTTTCTGATCTCGTCTGATATGCATAGTAGGTCCTCTTCTGACCATGACGCTGGCTTGTCGCCCAAAGATAGATTGTGCAACGCCTCTTTTATCCGTGTTTCGTCCGCACCAGCTCCCATCAGTTGTTCTGCGAAAACCTGCTCAATTCTCGTGGACTGGATCTTCCGAGTCAATTTGCTCCAGTTGCGCTTCAGGATGCCAAAAAGCCACATCGTCATTTCCCTTTCCAAGAAACGTACATCTTCGACTGGATCATGGGTTCCAACCTCCACAGGATTGCCTTCTGCATCCGTTCCCCCGGATGAGTCAACCACATGTATGACGGCCTGGGCTTGGCGCAACTGGTCCAAGAATTCGTTGCCTAGACCCTTTCCAAGATGAGCGTCTGGAACCAGACCAGCGACATCTATAAATTCAACAGGGATGAATCGATTTCCGTTTATACAATTGTTACAATTAACGCCTAGTTCCTTGCACGGACATTTCGTTCGTACATGGGATATCCCATGATTTGCAGCGATTGTGGTGAAGGGATAGGAAGCTATTGCCACGTCAACCATCGTTGCTGACTTGAAAAAAGTCGATTTGCCCGTATTTGGTTTCCCCGCGATTGCAATGCTCAACATTCAATTCATTACATCATATGAGGTATACTTAATTAAGAATTGCGAATAACGCATCAATACTGACTTCTAAAGTTGTGTTAAAATCCTAGAACTTTTGATATTCGATATAACAAATACATATTCAGAATTTTACTTGTGGTGACCGTTAATAGAGCATGATTAGATAAATTTAGGTTAAAATAGAGATGTTTTGCCAAAGCTAACTGAGGTAGTGTGCTAACAGGATTTTATTTAAGATAAATAAAAAAAATGTAGAAGGGATTTCTCCCTTCGTTTTAGTTTAATGTTTTCTTAACCTAATCAAATATGCGACCGCTAGGAGCCCAACGATTAGGAGCCCAACAATTAATGCTACCTCATACCCTGGTCTCCATGGTGCTGGTGTTGGAGGTGTGGGTGCTGGTACTAAAACAGGTCTTGGTGTAGCAGGTCTAGGCGCTGGTGTTGGTGGCGGTACTGGCGCTGGTGTGGGTGCTGGTGTGGGTGCTGGTGTGGGTGCTGGTGTGGGTGCTGGTGTTGTTGTGGGTGCTGGTGTGGGTGCTGGTGTGGGTGCTGGTGTTGGTACAGGTGTTGGTGAAGGTGTTGGTGTTGGTGGTGGCACGTATACGCCGCCTGCTCCACCTCCTCCTGGTCGTCTAGTAGGCGTTGGCGTTGGAGTGGGTGTCGGCGCTACTACTACAGATTCCGATGTCGTTGTAGCTATATATCCCGATTTTGTCGCAATTATCTGTAAGGTACCTATAAGAGATGTTTTAAATACCGCTTGACCGTTTGAATCCGTCATTGCATATATTGGCGTTCCACCGCCCATGCTAAACTGTATGAATACGCCTGAAACAGGAACGCCTGCTGCTGTAACTGTTACCGTTACGGCTTGACCTTGAACCGGTGGATCTGGAGAGAGTGTAATAGTTAGCTGATCTGCCGCAGATGCTGGTACGATTACTGAGGATGCCAATAGGAGAATTGCTAAAACAATTCCCAATTCAACTCTTTTATTCATCGTTAGTTCATCTCCTAAGATCAAAAGAGTTATGCGACTGTTACAGTCACAGGACCCTCATGTTCTATTATGTTTCCTAGATTTGTTGGATAATCATCCATCGCATAGGCACCTGCATAAAGTGTATAAGTCCCTGCCGTTGCCTGAGATGGAATATGCACGAGTATTGGCATATCCGTTACTGACTGACCTGCAGCTAAATAGACCGTTCCTACTCCAGCGATAGATTCACCACCAGATTCCGTTCCACTGACCACAACGACATACCATCCATCAACAGTTGCACTCATACTTATACGCGCAGTGAAATTCTGTGCCCTGCTTGCGGTTGGATTTTCTATCGAAAGTGACGTAGTGCTTGCCGGCACTGCATTAACGGTCAATGAAATGCTAACCGATGTATTAGCGTTCGCACTGCTGTCGGTCGCAGTAACAGTCAAGCTGTAGGATCCGGGTGTTGTTGATGTAGCTGCATTCGTGGTTACACTATAAACTTCTGTAGTGCCAACCTGAGTCATCGTGGTTGTTGCAGAGCCTCCGAGTGCGGAGAGATCCACTGTAACGCTTGCTACACCGACATTATCCGTTACGGTTACGCTCAACTGAGATATCGCAATTTCGTTTGCGTATATTGCTGATGGTGTTGCAGTTGGGTTTGTTACTATTGGTGCAAATGTGTCTGGGATCTCGCTAACAGTCAATGAAATGCTACTTGTTGCTGTGTTCGCACTGCTGTCGGTCGCAGTAACAGTCAAGCTTTTGGTTCCTGTGGATGTCAATATCGATGCAGTAGTGTTTACTCTATAAACGTCGGTAGTGCCAACCTGAGTCATCGTGGTTGTTGCAGAGCCTCCGAGTGCGGAGAGATCCACTGTAACGCTTGCTACACCGACATTATCCGTTACGGTTACGCTCAACGTAGATGTCGTAGTTCCATCCGCAGGTATTGAAGATGGAGTTGCGGTTGGACTTGTTATCACGGGTGGTGTTATGTCGTCACTGGTAACTGTCAATGGAATGCTAACCGATGTATTGGAATTGCCTTGGATGTCTGTGGCATTTACTGTAAGAGTGAAATTTCCTACCACACTTGAGTTTGTCGTGCAATTATAAATAGAGACTGTGGAGCTAACGATTTCTTTGATGCCCATCATGTGATTACTTAGCCCACCAATTTGAGAGAGGTCTACTGTAACCGTATCAATGTCAAAATAAGTTTTTGTCACCTTAACACTCAATTCCGTAGT
>JAAEEL010000072.1 GCA_013415795.1 Methanocellales archaeon
GCCCATATCGAATTAGTACACGTATTAAAAATAAAAACATAGATGATAGAAAAAAATGGATTCAAATAAATTTACTCCAAGACTTTTAGGCTTCATGTTTGTTTTTGTAGCAGTTGCAAGCGCACTCGGCGGACTTATGTTAAGTTCATTAAGTTTACCCCTTGTAGGTCCACCTGATAATATATTTGAAACCATGATTAGTATTTCAGATAATCCAACAGCGATGCAAATGAGTATCGTATGTTTTCTCATTGAAGCCATTTCAATTGTACTCTTAACTGTATTACTTTATACTACCCTAAAAAAACAAAATAAAATTATTGCTCGTTGGGCTTTTGGATTATGGATAATTGAAGCAGTATTCCTTGCTGTCAGAGAAATAAACGCTTTCTCTCTCTTGTATACAAGCCAAGAATATGTAAAGGCTGTAGCTCCAGATTCTTCATATTTCCAAACTCTTGGCAGTTTATTTTATGAATTAATGCAATTTAGTTATGATGTTCAAATGGTTTTTTATTGTTCAGGAGGTATACTGTTCTACTACTTATTCCTTAGATCAAAATATGTTCCAAAAGTGTTACCCATTTGGGGCATAATAGCAGCTTCTCTGGGCTTTATTGGAGAATTGTTTGCATTATTTGGTTATGTTGTTCCATTATACGTATTCCTTCCAATTTTGCCATTTGAATTAACAATCGGGATATGGCTGATGGTGAAAGGATTCAATCCGGCTGCAATCGCTTCCGGATCTGCCAAAACAGATATAAAAGAGTTTAAAATGATCAAATCAAAGTAAATTAAGAGAAATTGAAATGAAAAACATTATCGCCGAGTTATCACCACGCAAAGCTGCAAGAATCGTAGGCATATCATTTATAATCTCGTTTGTCTTAGCTATCTACGTTGGCAATTTTACTATCCAAAACTTTATTAATCCCGGAGATACAGCAGCATTAGCCAATGATATTAAAGATAACGAGATTCTATTCAACATAGCTGTTGTTGGGTATCTAATCATCCTAGCACTTGATGCAGCTATCGCCCTAGGGCTTTATATTGTGCTCAAACCAGCAAACAGGATGCTTGCATCTCTGTCGGGAAACCTTAGGTTTCTTTACGTAGATGTTATGGTTATTAGTGTGCTCGCTCTAGCATTTCAATTTATAGACGTATATGGCTACGGAACCCTAAAACTTATTGGATATCTATTTTTTACCTGTCATGTTTTTGTCACTGGTTATACTGTTTTCATATCGGGCTACATTCCCAGAATTTTTGGCGTCTTGTTGATGATTGCATTTTTTTCCTATGTATTGGCATTTTATGTAAGTTTTCTTGTGCCCGAAGCACTATTACTGATCTTTATGTTGTTTATGATTATAGGGGAACTTTCACTTAGCTTGTGGCTTTTGGTGAAAGGTGCTAAAATACCCGAAATGAAGAATCAGGATGAGACACCTGCGTAGAAAAAGGGCACAAAAAGGGACATGTGGTCATAACTGTGGGACATAATAACAAAACCTGAGTTTTACTGGTAAAATCGAGTCGAAATATCGTCTTGTCTGATGGATTCAAGAAATATTGTCAAATGCTCTATTGTTTGTCAAATCGCTTATTGATTTTATTACAGCCTCGATTTTTAGGTGGGTCATAAAAACACATTTTCTTAGTGTCCTCTTTAGAATACTTGAGGCACCCCCAACACTGACTAAATAATTTCACAGGTTTCTCCTTTTGAATCTCCTTGCACAGCTTAAGAGCTAAATTTTCTGGAATTTCACTTATTGACTCTTTAACTGCCATATAACACCACCCTACTCTATCTTTTCATCCAAGCTGATACCCAGCTGTTCCAAGATTCTTATGGCGATTCTATTTCCGACCATCTCACCAATCTTCTTGTGATCAGCTTTTTTGAGTTTATTAAAGTCTGTAAAGCCTGCATCGTACAATCTGCGTGCTCTGACCCTTCCTACACCCCTTAGAGTGACCAGCTTAAGAAGGTCTTTATTGATGCCGTATTTGATTCGCATCACCAGGTGCCTTGTTTCTCTTGTAAAGGGTAGTCTTAGAAAAGCAGATAACTCTGCTGTGCTGTGCAAGAGCCATTCTGCTGTCTCCGTTAACGTACGAATATCCCCAGGTCCTATGCCGAATTTTGTGGTTATATCATTTTCCTCCACCTCATCGATCCAATCTAAGAACATCATTGCTGTCTTAACTTCTGCAAGAAACCACTCACCATCATCTGCGCAGATGAACTTATCCTTGTGTTCTTCTACAAAATCCTGTACCCATATGTAGTCCTTGCTTCGGAGGTATAGTTTTCTCATATCTGGCGTTTTGCAAACCAGATGAAGCAGCGTAATCAAACTGGGGTCTTGCATAGACACCATTGCATTGATGATTATAGAAGCTGACAGGGGATCTATATACAACTTTGAGACCAGTTTCCCTAGTTGGGTGGCATGTAGCTCTCCGTTAGATTCGGTAGACATGCCCTCATTTTCTAAAAATTGCAGTACATCATCGATCACATGTTCTATGCTCCATCTTTCCTGCTGTGAGCCGTAGAACGTGGCTTCAATAAAATCAAATAGTTCACTTCTCGATAGTGCAAATCCCGTTGCAATTGTAGACAATATGTGTGTGCGCAGCGCGTTCTCTGTGCCAAGCTTCGACCAAATTCTCTCTGGAAAAGCGAGCACATAGTTTTCCATCAACTCATTCAATTCATCAAAATTTCTTGCGATGAGGACTGCTTCGCCATAGGGATCTAAGCCCGGACGACCTGCTCGACCACACATTTGTTTTACCTCCAGAACCGGTATGGGCGTCAATCCAAAGTTGAAATCATATCTCTTATAATTTCTGATGATCACCCGTCTTGCTGGTAAATTGAGGCCTGAAGCCAAAGTAGGAGTGCATGCTACTGCCTTTATTAAATTTGATCGGAATCCATTTTCTATGATGCGTCGATGCTCGCTCCGCAACCCAGCATGATGAAAGGCCACTCCTTTTTCAACGCAGGAGGCAAGTTTTTCGCACAGGTCAGTTTCACCGATATCCCGAATTTCTCCTGCTAAATCCATCAGAACACCCACATCATCAGGGTCGATCATATCTTTGATTGCCCTACCTAACCCTTTAGCCGTGCTCTCAGAATTTCGACGGGTATTGGTAAATATGAGGCATTGGCCTCCATCACATATAGTATCCATCGATAAAGCAATGGCAGCATCTTTGTTTATTGAATTGAGTTCTTTTTTTGTATTTACAAATTTTATGGCTCGCCCAAAAAGGACACCTTCTCTCAATTCTACAGGACGCCAGTCGCTTTGGACAAGCTCTGCTTTTAACCATTCTGCCAACTCGTCGGAATTTCCTATGGTGGCACTCAAAGCGATTATCTGGGACATTGGATTTAGCTTCATAAGCTTCGTCAACGTGATCTCCAGCGTTGGTCCTCTATCGGGCGAGTTTATGAGATGAATCTCGTCGGCAACGATGACCGTAAGCTGGGACATCCAACTTACTTCATTCCTGAGCAGCGAGTCCGCCTTCTCAGACGTGGCTACTATAATATCATTAGTGCCAAGCCACTCATCTTTTTGATCAAAATCACCTGTTGATATGCCCACTTTGATTCCCAGCTTTTTGAATTCGGAGAATCTGTCAAATTTTTCTGAGGCAAGTGCCCTAAGAGGCACGATATAGAGGGTTTTTCCCCCACTCATCACTGACTTCAGCATGGCAAATTCTGCCAACAGCGTCTTGCCTGATGCGGTAGGAATGGCTGTAACCATATTCTTCCCTTCCAGTATGCCATGTAGAATGGCATCCACCTGAGGAGGATATAGCTCATCGAACCCCGAATCTACGTAAAATCTGATTAAGCTCTGGGGTAACTGATCGTACAGCTCGCTAATTTTCATTGGCTTAAACCAATGATCGAATCCGAGAAAAGTATTTCTCTCTGAAAAAAGATTTATATCTTAACGTTTATAAATAAATACTATCGAGTAGGTGTTATATTAATGGATTTCGAAAAACCTGTAACAAAAGTCGTAATCCTATTTCTAGCATTATTGATCCTATTTGTTATTGTAAAATTCATCGGAGTATTCCTATTTATACTCATCAGATTTTTAGCAATAGTATTCATTGTGGCGATTAGCATATGGTTCATACTATCGATCATTAAAAATTTATAAAAGAGGCATGATGAGCAAAATATGAATGTAACAATAAGAAAAGAGGAAAAAAAGGATTATAAAAAGGTTTATGAAGTAAACTGTTTTGCGTTTCAACAAGAATATGAAAGTAAACTGATTGAGAAAATAAGAAAAGGTAAGAACTTTATTCCTGAACTATCACTTGTAGCCGAGATCGATGATGAAATTGTTGGACATATCCTATTTTCAAGAATAGAGATCGTTGGCGATTCTGTATTTGACTCTCTTGCACTAGCGCCCATGGCGGTTATTCCTGAGTTTCAGAAACAAGGAATCGGGAGTAAATTAATTAAAAAAGGCATAGAAAAAGCGAAAGAACTGGGTTTCGACTCCATAATTGTTCTGGGCCATAAAGAGTATTATCCAAAATTTGGATTTCAAAAAGCTTCAAAATGGAACATAAAATGTCCTTTTGAGGTTCATGAAGAGGCTTTTATGGCAATTGAATTAACTGAAAAAGCATTTGAAGATAAGGCAGGAACAGTCAAATATCCCGATGAATTTATGGAAGTTGAATAAAAAAAAAATAAGAATAAGGTATGAAAAAAATCATCCTGTTGATTGGATTAATTTCAATATTATTGATTAGTGGTTGTGTCACGCAACCTTCAGATCAAGAAATAACCTTTGAAAATATTTCAAAAGGAAGTTACAGTGGTCATAACGAAAGAGGAGATTATGTAATAAAAAACTCTTCTGAATTGGACAATCTATGGGGTAAAATGCAATCTAGAGGTACAACCACACCAATTTCCGCCATAATAGACCTTCCCGATGTCAACTTCAATGATGAAATGGTCGTTGCCGTTTTTCAGGGCACCCAATCTACGGGAGGATATGCCATTGAAATTATAAAAATCGTTGAAAAAGAGAATTCTGTGGAAGTATTTGTTAAAGAGACGTCACCTTCGCCAGATTCGTTGGTAACTCAGGCATTCACACAACCCCACCATATTGTGAAAACCAAAAGAGTCGACAAAGAAGTTATATTTATAAGATAGAACTAATTTCTTCATTTAAGCCGAAATTTTAGTAATTATTAAAATATGAAAGACAGAAACATCCTGAAGGCCATATCGAGCCATATGATTACTCTGTCCATGAACCTAGGGATATGCTTCGGTTGGGACGAGAACAGCAGGTTAAACTACTAAAGATAACACGATTATTGAAAAAAAAACACATTTCATCCTCCGAAAAAAATAATTAGATGTTCATTCATTGACATTTTAAAAACTATAAACCAATAGTTTCCATCCAAAATAAAAAGGCAGTCAGTAAGATAGCAAATGTAATCACAACAAACCAAGGATTGAACTTTAATAATTGAGGAAAAGTGACATCTCCAAAATATCCTTTATTAAGTATTTTTATCTGTAATTTTGGATACATTGCAGCAAAAAGACCAGATCCTATTAGCATCCCAACAACTCCTCCAAATAATGCGTCCAGAGAACCTTGTCCAACAGCACCGGCAGCAGTCCCTGGACAATATCCAAGAACAGCAAACCCTACACCAAAAATCAGCCCACCGATAACAGTAGAACCAATAGACCCCGGTTTTGGATGAAGCTGCGCAAAGCCTAAACTCCGAAGAAGATAAACGCCAAGCATGCCTATGATAACAGCTGAAAGCATTACCTTGAAAACAGTAAAATCTGTTAAGAGTAATTGACCGATTATGATGTTATAATCAGTGACACCGCCTTTCTGTAGGAAAAAACCAAAGAAGATACCAATGACTAAGCCAATAATTAGTTGAACTTTTTTGTTTTTATGAAGTGATTTTAACATAAATAATACGCCCCCTTTAACCCCCTAAAATATTAAAAATAAAAAATGCTGCAGCTAAACCACCAGCAAAAAAACAAATAAAAGCAACCCAACTACTTACAGCAAGCTGAAGAGTTCCACTGATTCCATGACCACTGGTACATCCACCCGCCCAACGAGCACCAAATCCAAGTAAAATTCCCCCAATAAGGGCAACTAACCACCTTAAATAAAGGCTACTACCAAATGTTGCAGCCCATGTGGAAGGAACCCACTGTAATTGAAATACACCTGACAATGATGAAGAGATAAATGCACCAATCACAACACCCAATACAAGCATCCACTCCCAATCAACAGTAGGAGTAAACGCCTTGTAATAAGGTTTCTCATTTACCTTTGAACCACGAAATAAACGCTCAACCATTCCACTCGTACGAGTAAAAGCAGTTGAACAGCCAATCGGTTTATCAGAAAGCAAAAAAGCAAACCAGCTTAA
>JAAEEL010000073.1 GCA_013415795.1 Methanocellales archaeon
TCATCTGGAAGATTAATGTAGGGGCAGGCCGAAACGCAATCACCACAGCCAGTGCACTTTTCCTCGTCCACATATCTGGGTTTCTTGAGTATCCTTACAGTGAAGTCTCCTGCCTTGCCTGATAAGCCGGTTAGATCGGCGTTTGTTATGAGTTCGATGTTTGGATGTTTTTCAACATCCACGAGTTTAGGTGATAGAATACATATTGAGCAATCGCCTGTTGGAAAGGTCTTATCAAGTTGTGCCATGACTCCTCCAACTGATGGAGACCTCTCTAACAAGTACACTTTGAAGCCAGAATCTGCCATATCAAGCGATGCTTGTATACCAGCTATTCCACCACCAATGATCAGTACAGCTCCTATTTTCTTAGATTTTTGCATAAACGCTTCTCCTGGCCGTTATGATCAAAAACTACTTTTAGTATAGACCCCAACTATATCTCTTCGATCTTATATAGCACTTTCGTTGAAGGAGTTAAATTGGATATTAAAAATCTTTGGTTTTCTAATGATATGTCAAATAGGTATTTAGATATCATGACTTTTGAAAAAAATGTCGGTGAATACTTATCCCATTTATCTTTATTTCCTTATTTTTTCCTTCCCATATAAAGCGTCCTGATGGGGAAAGGTATCTCTATGTTTTCTTTCTCGAATCTCTCCTTTATCCTGGAATTTATGTGATCTATAATATCCATCTTCTTCGTTACATCTTCTATCCATACTACTAAGATTAAATTAAGAGAAAAATCATCAAACTCAGTGAAGATTATTTTCGGAGCCGGGTCATCCAAGACATCTGGTGCCTCTTTTGTTATCTCCAAAAGAACTCTTCGTACCTTAGCCATGTCTGACCCGTATGCAACCCCGATGGGTATACGAACCTTTAGCCTTCGATCTGGCTCTACGAGATTTGTCAGCTTCATCTTTGAGAGTTCTGAATTCGGTATGGTTACCATTGTGTGGTAGACGATGTCATACAACCTAGTACTCCGCATACCAACGTCCCTGACTTCATAAAGCTCGTCAGCACCCAACATAATTCTGTCCCCGAGCTTGAACGGGTGGTCAAGCATCATATAAAATCCAGAAAACATGTTTGAGAGGGTATCTTGCAATGCCAATGCAATTGCTAAACCAGCGACACCTAGTCCAGCTAACATCGGTGTTATGTTTATTTTCAAAATATTCAGGATTAGCAGGATACCTACGATTAAGAGAAATAGTTTTACTATTCTCTCCAAGACTGGGATTACAACCTGATCAACATTGGTATTGGTCCTCTTTGCTATAGAATGCCCATATTCCTGCATCAATGCTGGAACAATATTATATATAACCCAAGTGCCCAGGATAGAACCTATTATCCTGAATACAAGTCCAGTTTGAGCTAAAAACGGAAATTTTACAATGGATAAAGCAAGATGGATACCAATAAGAAGTATGAGTATGTAGAGGGGGACTTTTATCGTTTTTATTAGAACATCTACACCTTTAATCTTCGTTCTAGCTGCAAATTCCTCCAAATATTTTTCAAAAAAGCGCATGACCACCCTTGCTCCAACAATGGTCAAGAGGAGAATCGCCAATGCCTCTATGTATTCTACATAATCCCATATCATTGCTATTTCTACCATTTCATTGAATAAAATCTCCCAAGTACATTAAAAACTTATCCTATCAAAAAGATAATCTATGAGAAAATGGTTAAATTAAAGAGAGGGATAGAGTGAAATTCGAAGTGATTCCAGCTGTGGATATAAAAGATGGGAAATGTGTCCAACTTATACAAGGCATGCCGAACAACGTTTCTTGGATAGGCAATGATCCAATCGGTATGGCCGTGAGATGGGTCGAAGATGGTGCCAAGACCTTGCACTTAATAGACTTAGATGGAGCGTTAGAAGGGGAATTAAGAAATTCAGCATTGATTGAACGGATAATAGAACGATGTCCAGTAAAGACACAAGTTGGTGGAGGCATCCGATCATACGACTCCGCAAAAGCCCTATTTGACATTGGTGCAGATAGAATAATATTGGGAACTGCTGCAATAAAAGATGTATCTCTTTTACAAAAATTATCAAGCGAATATGGAAGCGAACGAATAATGGTTTCATTGGACGCTAAGAAGGGGGAGGTCATGATCGAGGGGTGGAAAAAAAGCTCTGGTCTTAAAATAATGGATGTGGGCCTGGATCTACAGAAACTTGGCGTAGGGTCCATCTTATTTACAAATATAGATGTAGAGGGTTTATTGGGGGGCGTGAATCAGCTGCTTATTAGGGAGTTAGTTGGGACGGTGGACATTCCCGTAATAGCCTCTGGAGGTGTTTCTTCCATTGAGGATTTGGTCGAGATTAAAAATACTGGTGCTGCTGGAGCAGTGGTTGGAACGGCACTCTATAAAGGTAATTTAACGCTAAAAGAAGCAATGAAGGTGATAAAATGAGAAAGACCAAGATGGAACGAAAAACCAAAGAGACAGATATCGAAATAGATCTAAACATAGATGGAAAAGGAGAATACAATATAAGCACAAGCCTAAAATTTTTCGATCATCTGCTTTCAAGCTTAGCAATCCATGGAAAATTTGACCTTAAACTCGCGGCATCCGGGGATGACGAACACCATATAATAGAGGACGTTGGGATCGTATTGGGCCAGGCTTTAAAAAAGTCCTTGAGAGAGAATGAGGGCATTCGTAGATTTGGACATGCAATAGTTCCAATGGATGACTCTTTGGCAATAGTGGCAATCGACATAAGTGGCAGAAGTTACCTTGTGTTCAATGCTAAATTTTCTGCCGAAAACATAGGAGATATTAAAACCGAGATGATAAAACACTTTTTAGAGACTTTTGTTAGCAATGCTAGAATAAACATAAATGTGCGCGTAGATGGAGAGGACGATCATCATAAAAGTGAAGCGTTGTTCAAATCCCTGGCTTTAGCACTAAATGAAGCCACGAGAATTAACCAAAGAATAAAAAGTGTTCCAAGCACGAAAGGAATATTGTATGGGTAAAAGGACACTCGTAACTACAGCATGGCCCTATGCCAATGGACCTTTACACTTAGGACACTTAGCAGGTTCATGCCTACCAGCAGATATCTTTGCTAGATATAACCGAATGATTGGTAACGAAACATTGATGATTTCTGGGACTGACGAGCATGGAACACCAGTATCAATGCTGGCAGAGTTAGAAGATCGTTCTCCCAAAGAGATAGTTGACGAGTACCATGAGATAATCAAGCGATCCCTACAAGAGGTGGGATGTTCATATGATATATTCACTAGGACAACGACCAAGAACCATCGTGAAACAGCACAGGAGTTCTTTCTCAGATTGCTAAAGCACGACTTTATCTACGAAAAGATTATGGAGATGGCTTATTGCCCAAAATGTAAAAAGTTCTTGCCTGACAGATATATGGAAGGAGAGTGTCCAAGATGTGGCGCAGAAGGCGCTAGAGGAGACCAATGCGATGAGTGTGGTAGAACCCTTGACATCATGGAATTAATCAATCCCTATTGTAAGCATTGTGGTACAAAGCCAGAGATGCGTAAGAGCAAGCATTACTTCCTTAGACTCACAGCATTTCAAGATCGGCTGATGAGTTGGATTGAGACAAATAAAGACCTGTGGAGACCGAATGTCTATAACTTTACCATAAACTGGCTGAAAGAAGGGCTAGAGGACAGACCTATAACTCGAGACCTTGAATGGGGGGTTCCAGTGCCTGTTAAGGGAAAAGAGGATAAAGTTATCTATGTCTGGTTTGAGGCTGTTATAGGATATATCTCAGCGACAAAACAATACTTTGCTGAAGAAGGTAAATCAGAAGCATGGAGGGTTTGGTGGGAAGACCCTGATACGGAAACTTATTATTTTATCGGAAAGGATAATATTCCCTTCCACACAATCATATGGCCTGCAATGTTATTGGGCCATGGGAGACTAAATATACCCACAAACGTCCTAGGGAACGAGTTTCTCAATCTAGAGGGGGGCAAGTTTTCGACCAGCAAGAACCGTGCCGTCTGGTTAAATGAATACCTAAAGCATTTTGATCCAGATCCACTGAGATATTATCTTTCCATAAACATGCCAGAATCCAAGGATGCGAATTTTACTTGGGATGAATTTCAGCGCAGAAACAACGAAGAACTTGTATCAAAACTAGGTAACTTTGCACACAGAGTTATATCATTTATTGAAAAGTTCCATGATGGAGAAATCCCAAAGCCTGAAATTCTAGATGAAAAAGATTTAGCTATGCTAAAAGAGATCGAGATATCTGTGGACATTACTGGTGATTCCATTCAAAATTGCGAGTTCAAGAAAGCTATAGCAAGGGTCATGAAGCTCGCATCATTTGGCAACCAATATTTCAATGAAAAGGAGCCGTGGAAAGATAAGGCAACGAGCAAAACAACACTTTATGTGAGCGCTTGCATCGTAAGGTCCCTTTCGATCTTAATGGCGCCTTTCCTACCCTTCTCAGCACAAAGACTTTGGATCATGCTGGGTTATGAGCACTCAGTACATGAACAGAGATGGGATTCTGCTAAGGTCCATGTCAAATCTCAGCCTATAAGGGATGTGAAGCCGTTGTTCCGTATAATACAGGGTGAGGAAATTGCAGAGCAAAGAGCAAAGTTGGATAGATGATCGCTCTGACATATCTAAATTGAACCTTGTCGAGATGGGCAGAGATGATGCCACACTGGCCTGTACCCAAGGAAAGATTTCACTCTGGCTCGGTAAAAAGGCAAAAAGAGACTTAATCAAAAGAATTTTATCGTGCATATCAAAAGTCGATTCCTCAGTTGGATATGAAAATGAAGTCATCTGTGACTTCGATGCCATCGAAAAATACGAGAGCAGGGGTTATGTTCTAGTTTCTTATGCAAGGACAAAAAATAAATATCGAGTTTTCTTCCACGTGCCGCTTTCAAGAAAAGATGCGATGATTTGTTTCGCTGAATCAATTGTCGATGAACTAAGGAAAGGGAATACCCAAAAAAGTTTTCTATGGAACGGCAACGCCACTAAGATAATGCTACTCTTCACAGAACTAAACGATAATGTGATGGGTTGGCAGATCAGGAGGATGGAATTCAAAGATGATTCAAATGGGGATAGCAGGAATACCCCAGGCTAAAAAGGGAAAAGGAATGGATGCTGGCATCAGATATCTTTCCGAGATTAAATTGGATGCCATGGAAGTCCAGTTTGTCAGGAATATTTTTATGAATAGCGACGCTGCAAAGAGGGTTGGTGAGACTGCAAAAGAGAACGGCATCAAACTTTCAGTGCATGCACCATATTACATTAACCTCGCTGGGAGCAAAGAGACTATCGAAAAAAGCAAAAAATTCATCATCAACTCTGCTCTAATAGCGATCGAAATGAGTGCAAATATAGTTGTTTTCCATCCCGGATATTATTCAAAAAAGGAAAACACGCTTGAACTGGTAAAGAACGCTTGTGATCAGATCGAAGAAAGGATAGAAAAGAAAGTGCTTCTCGGCCTTGAAACTTCTGGTAGGCGAAGTCAGTTTGGCACCATTGATGAAATTATCAAGATCACTTCTGAGGTTGAAGGAACGGTGCCAGTGATCGATTTTGGCCACATACATGCTAGGGGCAACGGCTCTTTAAAAAGCAAAAGTGACTTTGAGGAGGTTCTTGAGATGTTTGATTCCGATGAGTTTCACATCCATTTTAGTGGAGTAGAATATGGAAAAGGAAATGAGAGAAAACACATACCTGTGGATGACGAGCCCAGCTTTGAACATCTGGCAGAGGTTTTGACGGATAGAGAATACGATGCTACAGTGATCTGTGAATCACCTTTATTAGAGGTGGACGCTTTGAAGATGAAGGAGATCATTAATGTCAAAATCAAAAGGTGAAAATCTTAGCACAGTCAAGTCAGCGGTAAAGATGATGGGCAACCATATCATTAATTCAGTTGAGGATCTCGAAGATGAAAAAATAAAAGAGGTGATCGATCAAATCCTAAATACAAAAAAGAATGAAAAAAAGATCTTTTTGTTAGGTGCTGGCCGTTCGGGGTTGGTTGGCAGAGCATTCGCAATGAGGCTTATGCACCTCGGACTTAATGTTTTCGTGGTAGGGGAGACCAACACTCCCTCTGTGGAAAAAGGCGACATCTTGGTAGTCGTCTCCGGTTCAGGTGAAACCCAATCCGTGGTTGGTTTAGCCCAAATCGGAAAGCATCTAGGTGCGAAGATTATCTCGATTACATCCAATCCAAATTCAACATCGGCAAGGATTGCTGATGTGTTGATCGTACTAGGAGTGAAGGTCAATACAGACGACATGGATTACCTAGAGCGCCAGGTAAGAGGGACACATAGACCCTTGCCACCACTGGGAACTTTATTTGAGATGACTTCTATGATCTTTTTAGATGGGGTCGTGGCTGCTTTGATGCAAATCACAAAGAAGAGTGCTGAAGATCTTAAACGAAGACATACAACCTTGGAGTAATAGCATGAATGAAATAAAAGATTTATTGGAAAAACTGTCAAATGCGCATGGTATCTCCGGGCATGAGGGGGTTGTCAGGGCGATCGTTGAAGAAGAAATTCATCCATATGTCGATGAGGTTAGTACTGACAAACTTGGAAATCTCATTGCTACTAAGAAAGGGGAGGCCCCATCTATCATGCTGGCTGCACACATGGATGAGATTGGCCTGATGGTAAAATATGTGGACAACGACGGTTTTATCAAATTCGTAAAGGTTGGTGGCTGGTTTGATCAGACCTTGCTCAACCAACGAGTCATATTCCACACGGAAAAAGGGATTACAACAGGCGTCATAGGATCGAAGCCACCCCATGTTATGAAAGAGGAAGATAAAAAGAAGGTTGTCAATGCAGATGACATGTTCATCGATGTCGGGGCGAAAAATAAAAAGGATGCACAAAAATTGGGCATAGTAGAAGGTACATCGATCACCATAGACAGAGAATTCCGCCACATGGCAAATGATATGGTTACCGGAAAGGCGTTCGACAATAGGGCAGGTCTGGTTATGTTGATTGAAGCCCTAAAGCGAACAGATGCAGATGTAACGGTGCATGCAGTTGGAACCGTCCAAGAGGAGGTGGGACTAAAGGGCTCGAAGACGTCTGCCTTTGGACTAAACCCAGACGTTGCGATTGCAACGGATGTCACCATTGCAGGCGATCATCCTGGTATAGAAAAAAAAGATTCTGCCATAGAAATTGGCAAAGGGCCTTCAATAACTGTCTTGGATGGATCTGGTCGTGGACTCATTACGTCCGAACCGATATTAAAATGGCTTAAGGAGACAGCTAAGAGGAAAAAAATTTCATATCAGCTGGACGTCTCCAGCGGAGGTACGACGGATGCGACTGCAATTCAGCTAACAAAGGCAGGTATCCCTTCAGGAACGATAAGCCTACCAACCAGATATATCCACTCGCCAGTCGAGGTGATCAGCCTAAGAGACCTAGATAGATGTGCTGAACTGATTGCAAGGGCCATAGAGACTGTTAACGAATACTTCTAGATCTTCTTGATATTAATGCAGTTGAAATGGAGCAAACAAATTATTCCTTTTTCAATGAAAATTAAATCCTCAAACTCTGATGACCCTATGGCTTGCTGCCCTCTCCAACCTATCCATTATTGCGAGCCCTATACCTTTTTTTTCAACGCCTTCCACTAAGATTATGTCGACTCTTTGATCATCGAAACCTCTGAGAATTTCAAACAAATTTCTAGCGATTGTATTTAGATCAGCTCTGCTACCTGCAATCGTAACAATATCTGCATCGTATTCAGGACTTTCGCTGGTTGCCATTATTCCCACTTTCTTTCCTTTATTCATATGTTCATAAGCGAGTTCCTGAACCTTTCGAACGATTATTTTAAAATCACCCCCTTCCACCACGATCATATCCGAGTTAGGTGCATAATGCTTGTGTTTCATTCCTGGAGAGGTGGGAGTCTCATTTTTCATCTCTATCTCGGCCATATCAATGGATCCTAAAAATTCCATTAGCTCTTCAGAGGTGATGACGCCGGGTCTCAAAATTTTTGGCGTGGGATATGTCATATCAAGAACCGTGGATTCAACTCCTATTATGGTTGGCCCCCCATCAAGTACTATATCCACCTTAGCCCCCAAATCATAGATCACATGTTTTGCGTTAGTCGGACTGGGCTTTCCTGCAGTATTAGCACTTGGTGCTGCAATGGGCACTCCAGATTCTGATATGAGGTCAAGGGATATTCTATGATAAGGCATTCTTATGGCTACCGTATCTAAGCCGCCAGTAGCCACATATGGCACGATTTCAGATTTTTTTAGTATAAGCGTCAACGGACCAGGCCAAAAAAAGTCCATTAACTCCTCTGCCATCACAGGGATATCTTCAGTAAGCTTGTAAACTTCTTCCTTGTCAGCAACGTGCACTATAATGGGATTGTCCACTGGTCTGTTTTTAGCTCTGAATATACTGGCAACCGCTTCTGGGTTTATAGCATCCGCTCCAAGACCGTAAACCGTCTCGGTTGGAAAAGCGACCAAACCGCCATTTCTGATTACTTCCGCAGCGATACGAATTTTATCTTTTTCTGGTCTTTCGATGTCTACTTTTATTATAACTGGTTTGCAAGCTGGCTCTTTTGACATGGCAAAACTAAGATGCATTAAAGTATATTTTAGGTTTTGTCTGAGAAGGATACACCTCAAATCGATTTATTTTATTCAATTGTTATGGATTTTTTTTCTCGTCCCTTTAATAATTGCAAATTATCAATGCTTGATCACCCACGTTCAGTCCGATCTTATCGGAAATACCCCCATTTACTTCTAAGACATATTTTGCCTTTTTACCAGGATTTATAGTGGGACAAATATCCGTTTTGCAAGGTTGAGTGTTCTTGCTAATAAAAACAACCTCTTTGTCTTCACTGATCCAGATTATGTCCAGGGGGATTAGAGTATTCTTCATCCAGAAGAGATGTACTCCTTCTTCCTCAAAGATGAAGAGCATGCCTTGGTCTGGATCAAGATGTTCTCTGAACATTAAGCCAAGAGCTCGTTCGTCAGAAGTTGTGGCCAGCTCAACATAGAAGCAATTATCATTCATACAGACTTGGTTTTGTTCGGATGAGTCTATAGTTATACCCTGATTAATTACGCACCTACTGATTAAAACTACAAATGCCGTCAGTGCCAAGATTCCAATTAATTTTTTGATACAATTTTTCATGAGGTATGAACTATTCTTAATATTCCACTTACTATTTTTGGTCAAATACACCTATTATGTCCTTATTTAGATACATTGTAAAAATTTTTTATACTCGAAGTTCTATTGAAAATGCCGTGTTTAAGAGACCTTAA
>JAAEEL010000074.1 GCA_013415795.1 Methanocellales archaeon
ATTTGGCATGGGCTCTGGAGGTGACACACATCCTGAAAAACCCATGGCGGCTATAGCTCCTGCAAATGCGATAAACTTTAGGAACTCACGCCTTCCAATATTCATAGTTCCTATATTATATTGTCCAACATATCATATAAAGTTTTCACTCCTATTTTTATCTCCAGCTTTTTTCTCCCTTTTATCTTTACATTGATCCTGGTGTTCTCGTCCCAGCCGAAGCCTCTCAAGAAGTCCATAGGTACGAATACCATGAAAGAAGACCCAAATCTCAGGGTCCCTCTCTTTCATGTTTTAATCATTACTAAAAATTTCGGCTGAAATGACAGTTTCAGCTATTATTTAAAACATGAAAGGTAATTGTTTAGTGAAGTAATACCTATTTTAATACTGAAAAAGAAGTGAGATAAAAAATATTTCTTTTTTCAAAGGTCTGATTTTATTTTTATGGACCCTATAACTTTAGACCATATTCTTCTAATTGTTCTTTCGCTCGTTCACGTCCCTCTTGATGCTCCTTCAGGAATTTAATCATCAATTCTGCAGCAAGCGCCTTACACCTCCCACAGGTTCGTTTACCCTCTTTACACTCCTTAAATATCTCTGCTATCTGGGCATCATCTTCTATCAAGTGGAAAAGCAATAGTTCATAGATCGTACATTTTTGGGGTTCACCTCCCAACTTGCGTTGATCTGTTAGGGTCACCCGACCCCCGGTCTTTGCTTTCTTGACTTTTTCTGCTGCAGCATCGGGTGTTTCTGTGAGTGCGATAATGCTATCAGGATTGGTACTCGACATCTTCCCTCCGGTCAACCCGCTCATAAAACGGTGATATATTGAAGAGGGCGGATGTAATCCATATCCTCCATGATCAATTTCCACTGAACGTACGATCGCCTCGATATTTTTCAAATCGTCGTTGTCATAGATGTCCACATGCTCTGCATACAGTTTTACATCACCCTCTACGCGATCAGCGATATCGTCCATTGCTTCTTCGTTGGGACGTTTGGCCCTAATGCTGATGTAATCGTCGCGTTTTTCCACCTTGAACATCCTCATTCGACTTGCTATGTCTCGAGTAAGTCTAATGTGTGGATCTTGATCGAATCCAACAGGAATAACTACTGGCTTAGGTCCGCCATATTCACTTAGTTGTGGATGGAGGATATCTGCACTTTGAACAAGCGCACTGAACATATGCGAAATATGGGTTTCGCCAGAAAAACCATAGATTGCGCTCATCTCGGACAGATTTGCCTCTGTTCCCACCTCAAATGCAAGATCTTTGACAAAAGCATCTTTTGATTGGAAATAGATTCTTCCACTGGGTTCAAATCCGAGTGCTATCATGCTAAGGATATACTCATTTATTCCTCTCTCAGTGCACTCTTTCCATGAGACCCCTCGCACTGCATGTGCTTCCATATCAGCTATTCCGAAAAATGCTTCTGCGCCCATACGTTGGTGCCATATGATCTCATCCATCACCATCTTATGCCCCAGGTGCACAGGACCAGATGGCATAAATCCGCTCATGACGCCGAAAGGCTCCTTTAAATGCATCGCATCCAACACGGATTGGTAATCACGATGACCAAAAATAATTCCCCTTCTCATATAGGGGTGTGGATTTGATACCTCTGCTAAAAGTTCCTCGAAAGGAGATACACCAAATTCTTCAAATAACTTAGGATAATCTTTTATATCATTCGTGCCCCATGGATTCAGCTTTGTCATCCTCTTCATGGTTTTGCCCTCCCGATATCAATGTATTGTGCCTTTTTATCCTTTATGTAAGCAAATATCATTTGTTTTCTAACGCTTTGTGCTAACCTTATGGCACGCGACATCTCAGGCAGCAAAAATACATGGTCATCCGGAATTGTATGTACTAAATATTCTGAGTGTGGTAAATGGCTTTTCATGGACTCTATTTCTTTATAAACACGGAAGTGACTTCCGAATTTGAAACCTGTCTTTACAACCATCCTATTATTTCGCATGTCCTCGTAGATATTTAATTTCATTCTGAAAGTGGGCTCAATTTTGGTTGCTGTCCCGGTGAATTTTTTTAGGCTAAGTAAATTTCCACTTCGATCAACGATCTTGATGATCTTCTTTTTTAGCAAGTACGCAGATTCGACCAAAGATAGTTGTAGTCGTCCTTCTAAGAGCTTTCCGAAGAATCCGTTATTGTAGAGCGATTTAGCCAACTTTGAATCAAATATAACGACTCTGTCTTCCAGTAAAGTTCCACTCCCTTTAAAATTATCTACAGGATTCATGCCCCCCTTCATCATCATCCTTTTTACCACATAGAAAGTTATTTCACTCTCCTCATCCACGACCGCTAATAATATTCCTTTTCGTACATTTTCTGCGGTTTCCATAAAAAATGTCAGCTCTGTCAATGAAAGAGGTTTTCGCTCTGATATCACATGCACAAAATACTCAGCAGGAGCTTCACCTGGTCTTATTCCCCTAGGATATAATCTAAAATCAGTTGAGCTTGGCTGTACGTAGTATCCTCTTTCCTTAAGGTCCTTGTAGACGAGATATTTCAGTTCGAAATTTTCCATTCGTATGGATGAGATCTTGAAAAATTCCTCAAAGTCAAGTGAATTTTGATTCAAACAGATGTTGATTTTTTCCCTTTCAAACAGATAAGATGCTTCGGTTAAAGACAACTCTAGAGTATCGCCTCTAGGCCTTCCATAGTAGCCGATATTGTATAACTCGCTTGCGCCCTCCCCAGATAGTATGACCTTGTCGCCTATCAATTCACTGTTCATATTTTCACACAAATGGACTCGGCGGGATTTGAACCCGCGGCCCCCGCGATGCGAACGTGGTGCTCTTCCACTGAGCTACGAGCCCACTTATTAGATTCGACAGAGCTCAATGACCTGTACACTTTCTACATCATGAACTTTCGCAAATGATTCTTCTGCTATCTCGGTTCCCCCTTCTTCATCTTTCACAATTATGACTGCTATTAATGCTCTTAAGCCAAACGCTATCGGCTCTTCCGTAAACCCATGCAATCGTGCTCCTTTTGGTATTACAGATGCTATGTCCGATTTTAGCTTTTCAAAGTCGACATTTGTATCTTTCGGCATAATTTTGATTTTTGCGGCTACCTCCACAAGAATCACCTTAGGGTCCTACAAATCCACATTTAGCACACCTATAAGGGTTGCTCTGTTGCCGGCATCTCGTGCATCTTCCTATTTCTTCTTCTCCACAATCTGGGCACCGAAATCTGGTAAACCCTTTCTCTGTTAGCATAACGCCACAAGATATACAGTTCTCTGATATTTTCTTAGCCATTATTTTCTCTCCTTGATAAATCAAATCCAGAAAAATCGTGAAGAGCGAATTTAGGCGTTTATCTAGAGGGGATGGGACACCTAAATTCACTCAATGGATAATTTAATGAACATATATTTAATATTTACCTTGTATTCATAAACTGACACCATAATTTTTTCTGGGATTTATGTCACGCGCTTTCCAAGTCCAAAAGTCTCTTTTTTTGGTTTAGTTATCTGACATAACATTCACTACGGATTTCGCAAGCCATCCCTTATGTCCAGTCTTTGAGTAATATTTCACAAGTATTTTTGACTATAATCTAAACTAATCTAAAAATCATCTGCTATGATAAGTTTTTTTATCATGGGGCTCCCATCAAGTTATGATGGCATATAATAGGAAAGAATCATTAGGCAAATCTGCAGTAGATCTGATCCAAGATGGGATGGTAGTCGGTCTTGGCACAGGATCGACGGTCAAATACCTGATCAAATATCTGGGTAATCGGGTCAAGGAGGGCTTAGATATCCTTGGGATACCCACCTCTCATCAGACTGAGTTGCTTTCAATCCAAGCAGGAATACCGCTTACGACATTATGGAAACATCCGTCTGTGGACATTGCTATAGATGGTGCTGACCAAGTTGATCAGATGCTGAACTGTGTCAAAGGTCAAGGAGCCGCACATACACGTGAAAAGATCATGGCGTATTCTGCAAATAGGTTTGTGGTAATAGTGGACGAGAGCAAAATGGTAGGAGTGCTTAACTGCCCAGTTCCACTGGAGGTCCTTCCATATGCCCTAAAACTTGTGGAAATGCAGGTGACAAAATTAGGGGGCGTTCCTAGGCTGAGGACAGCCCGTGAAAAAGACGGGCCTGTGATAACAGACAATGGTAATTTTGTATTGGATGTGGACTTTGGCGAGATATTTAATCCCAAAGAGCTTGGTGGGCAACTATCTCAAATAGTTGGAGCAATCGGACATGGTATTTTCACAAATGCGGATGAGGTACACATTGGCAGGGAAGGGAGAGTAGAAATCTTAAAAAAATCATGCCATATGGCTTAATTCCCGCAGCTTTTTTATGTTATCAAGATCTTTTTCTGCCTGCTGACGCTTGACTCCCTCAAGATAGTTAATAATTTCTTCTATTGGTACAGCCAACTTGTAACTTTTTAATGGTCTACCTTTGCCCTCTCTCTTGATGTCATGCACAAAAACCCATTCACCTTCTCTTAGTTTACGCATAGCAATACTCACCTCAGGTTGTCTCAGATCTGCACCGAGTTCTATACTTCTAGAGGTGACCTCATCTGCGTTCGCTAGGTATACAAGAGTTCTGGCAACATTTCTTTTTAGACCCAGTTCCATTAATATGTTCACGGATTCTTCGTCTTTTTCGTCTAATACAGATACCGATAGTTTCTTCATCTATTCACCTAATATTAACTTTAAAATACCTCAATCAAAATAAAACTTTCGGAGACCACAACTATTATATCACTTTATGTAGACTGAAACACAGGCCGGGGTGGCCTAGTTGGTTAAGGCGTCAGACTCATAACCTGAAGATCGCGAGTTCAACTCTCGCTCCCGGCATTTTTCATGATCAAAGCTTTTACAGATAGTAAGTCTTACCTTATGTGTGATTTTTGCTTGCTATTCTCCTCTTATCGGTATCGAATAAACATTTTTTTTTGAAAATAAATCTCTTACCTAACGTATTCACTTTTATTCACTCATAGAATACTTTTTTCATTGCTAATAATTATATTTATTCCAAATTTTCAATCTTAGGGCGAAAGCCCCCTCGATTGAAATTACTGGCCATAATACTAGTGGACACGTTGGTAGTACAAAAAGCCAATTGACCTTCGTTATCATTTTTTCTCGATCTATTGAGAAAGTTTTAGCTATCATATGCTTAAATTATTTAGATAATGGAGATAAGCTATTAGCTTGATATGCTTCTCATCAACATATTTTCATCGACATAATCTCTTCTTATGACTTATATCGGGGGTCCAATAAAAAATGATATATACCGTATAATTCAACCTCAAATGGGGGTATCATTTTGTATTTATTAGGCGAAGCACTGGTCGGTGAAGAACCAGAGATTGCACACATTGATTTGATCATAGGAGATAAAAAAGGGCCAGTAGGAATGGCTTTTGCTAACGCGATATCTCATATGTCTGCAGGTCACACCCCTCTCTTGGCAGTCATCAGACCAAATCTACCTACAAAGCCATCTACATTGGTCGTTCCGAAGGTAACCGTGCAAAATCTAGAGCAGGCCGCTCAGGTTTTCGGACCTGCACAGACTGCTGTTGCTAAGGCTGTTGCAGATACAGTAGAAGAGGGTTTGATACCTAAAGGAAAAGCAGAGGACTTAGTTATAATGGTGAGCGTTTTTGTCCATCCAGAGGCAGAGGACTACAGCAAGATTTATCGCTATAACTATGGTGCAACAAAACTAGCAATACAACGTGCAATGGAGGGTTTCCCATCCGTGGATAAGGTTATCTATGAAAAAGATCGATCTACTCATCCGGTAATGGGCTTCAAAATTTCAAAATTGTGGGATCCTCCTTACTTGCAGGTCGCTTTGGACGTACCAGACCTAGAGGTAACTAAAAAAGTGCTCGAGAATCTACCAGAGAGCGACCATTTGATCTTAGAGGCAGGCACTCCACTAATAAAAAGATATGGCTTAGATATAGTCAAAAAGATGAGGGAGATCCGAAGAGACGCATTCATAGTTGCAGACCTTAAGACGCTGGATGTCGGTAACCTAGAGGCCAGAATGGCAGCAGATGCTACAGCTGACGCTCTTGTAGTATCTGGACTAGCTCCTACTGAGACTATTGAAAAGGTGATAACAGAGGCCAGAAAAACCGGAATTTGCTCAGTTATAGACATGCTAAACGTTGGCGATCCAAAGGTTTTACTAGGGCAGCTAACAATTATGCCAGACGTCGTTGAACTACATAGGGCAATAGACGTCGAATCCAAGGAAATGAAGCATGCATGGAGAGATATCAAAGATATAAAAGCCCTATCTGATAAGATATTGGTGGCAGTAGCAGGTGGTATCATTGCTGAAAACGCCAAAGAAGCGATTAAATCAGGTGCAGACATACTCATCGTTGGAAGAGCAATCACCAAAGCAAAAGACATCGAGGGCATTTCACGGCGTTTTCTCAAGCTGATGAAAGAAGAAATCGATCAGTTTAGGGTGATGACTGATTTTTGAGTGGACAAAGATGAAAAATCCTATAATTATCATAAATTTTAAAACATATATCGAAAGCACAGGAAAAAGGGCTTTAAAAATCGCCCGAGAGGTCAAAGAGGTCAGGGATGATTCAGGTGCAGAGATAATTGTGGCCCCACAGTTCGTGGACATTTGCGCGATTGCAAGAATGGGCATCCCCATTTTCGCTCAACACATCGATGCTATAACCCCAGGAAGCCACACAGGGCATGTTCTCGCAGAATCGATAAAAGAAACAGGAGCTATTGGAACGCTGATAAACCACTCTGAAAGGAAATTAAAATTGGCAGATATAGATGCCGCGATAAAAATAGCGAAAAAAGTAGGGCTTAAGACGGTCGTATGTACCAATAATCTTGCAACAACGTCCGCTGTTGTACCTCTTAGACCAGATTTCATAGCTATTGAGCCGCCAGAACTTATAGGAACGGGAATTCCCGTTTCCAAAGCAAATCCAGAAGTAGTTAAGGGGGCCGTTAGGAAAGTTCAGCAAATGGATCCTACGGTAAGTTTACTTTGTGGAGCTGGTATTTCAAAAGGTGAGGATGTTTCTGCTGCTCTTAGACTTGGCACTGAAGGCGTGTTGCTGTCATCCGGAGTTGTAAAAGCTAGGGACCCAAAAAAAGTCCTCGAAGATCTGGTTAGAGGATCCTAAATTATGGCGCTGCTTCATCAATAATTGCTGAAAAAGAAGTTCATTGGTGATCTCACCTCTAGGTGGTGTGGCATTGCGACTTAAGTCAAGAGAGAACATGATTATCAGTAGTAGGATTATGAATTTCCAAAATATTGACATTGTTACGGTTTTCATTGTGTAGGGGCGAGAAGATAAACTTTCGTCTGAATGTTGGTTTTACGTCAGAGGAATGGGTATGGTGATATGAATCCTGAGAAGAAAGTTAACGGGGACATAGAAAAAATGTTCCTAAGAGCGAAGCCTGCACGCATCTTGTTAGCGATTGCAAAACAGGATGAGGATTCATATGCGTCTATCATTTCCAAAGAAGTTGACGCCACGTATGCGCACACTACTAGCGTTCTTTCTGAAATGGAGCACTATGGATTGATATCTTTTCGTCAAGAAGGAAGAGTTAAGTATATCGGACTGACTGATCTTGGTAATAAAATAGCTAAGTCTTTAAGAGTATTGCTCGACATCTTTGATGGAATTGAAGTTTTTCCGGAATTTGAGGAAGTAAAAGAGTTGCAAGAGAAAATCACATCCTTACGTTCAAGAGTAGAGGGTATATACAAAGATGAACTTTCCGGAAGAAAAAATCTTAGTTTGAGCGAGTCCACTAGGATAAGCAGGCGGTTTGGCCCTTACTGCAGAGAATTACGCAAGATTGACAAGATAAATATTCAAAATGAAGAACTAAAAAGAGATTTTTATAAATTGAAAAAACGGATAGAAGAACTGATGTTGCTTAAAGATAAACTCAAATCATAAAACTATTATCGTTGTATTTTCCTAATCTAACAAATTTATTCTATTTTGTTATTTTTCATATCTCAAAATGATTCTTTCTCAGTGTAAGTCTTATTTATGTTAATAGTCCACATGTTTTTTTTCTGAGGTAGATGAGTAAAATACTAGCTAGTATAAAGACTATTCAAAAGTAGGTGTTTATTACAGCAGAAAATGAAGAGAAAAAAGATTATAAGAGATTATATAGTGTCAAAAATGAACCTTATCAAACAGTGGATGTCAGTAGCATGGTTTAGCCATACTTTTGGTTGCCATATTTTTCCTACTATTTCTGCTAGCTAATGTATTGTCTGATATACAGCTATTATAATGGGATAACTATCTGCTATATGCCTCTTTAGAAGTTTACCTTTGAATGTCATAAAGTTTCTGGAGAATTTTCCAGAATAGTAACCCACCACCACTTTGCCATGTCTACTAAGTCCTTACTAAACTTTCCCGACAGATGGTATTCTCTGCCCCTAACCTCTAGTAGACCCGCACCTAATAGTTTATTCCGCATGGAATAAAAAGAAGATCGACTAACATCTAGCTCGTTTATCAAGATATCCCATTCCTTGACCAAAATAGGCTGACCAGAAATCTTTCTTTTCTCAACCATCTCTAGAAAACGCTTGGCCCTCATAGCTGTCACTTCTCCTTGGAATAGTCTATGCATGAGTTCAAGATAAGGGTCCCTAGATTGTGTTATCCTGGATGTAGTATGAGATCTTACCACCAATGTAGTAGCCGTTCTAGGAGCATCTTTTACTTTGGTCATGGTTTTTTTTCAATAACTTCTTTATTTTTTAATTCCCAATGCTGGTCTCTTCAACTATCTCAAATTCTGCTTTTATCAACTCATATAATTAATACGTCGTCTCATTAATATTTCTATTCGCCTTTTTAATCCCAATCTTCAATGTCTATTTAGCTCACTCAATTGATATTGATAATTAAAGATCTAGTAACTTTAAAAATGCCCATATTCAATACCCCCCTTATCAATTAACTCTCACTTTTTTCTACAAAATATTTTTTTTGGAAAATAACTATTTAATTATTTTAATTAATTTCTTGTTTTATTTTATATTTTTTATTTCTAGATGAAAAATATCATCTCAGATGCATCTAAGATACATCTTACTATATACTATTTTAATACTTATAAAAGATTTAATTTGATATCTATCTTATTATATGTCTTATTTATCTCAAAAAACGTTTTAAAATAACTTTTAAATATTTGAATCAATAAATTTTGTCCTTAAAATGGTTTTTGGTTAACAACATAGGATTTTTCAGTTTTTATTTTTACTATATGCACTATATGTAAAAACTAACTCCTATCTTTTATATCTATTACAAATAATATAGGAACAAATTTTTGATACCTAAAAAATCTTTATTATTGTCAAATAAATTGTTCCAAAACATATAAGAATTTATGTAATTGTATGTGTAACTCCCTCCTTAACGACTAAAAATATATTCAAATCGATTATTCAATAATTTTTTGATTTTTGTTCTTATATATGTTGTAATAATCTATTTTCATATGTTATTTAAGGATATATTATCTTTTAGATTCGTCTTTTAATCTAAAAGAGTCATTTTTATTTTTATAACTGATGTAATATATATAAATTATTGTATCAAATATAGTAGGATAAAATAACCTAAAATGCATATATAATAAAGTGATAATAAAATAATTTAGTGAGATTATAATAGTTATCTTATAAAATATATTATACATTAATATTGTTGTAAAGTATTCTTTTTAGTATAACATTTTCTAGATAAACTTAAATATGTTTAGGGTTACCTAAAATTAGGAGTGAACGGATAAAAATCTAAAAAAGAAAAAAAAGTGAGAGTTAAACTTAGAGACAACAAATGAAGTATACTCTACTTCTCTTTTTCATTGCCCAAAAAAGCGCTTACTGGCTTTGGCCCATGCTTTATGATCGCGGCATTAATCTGACTGATGTTATTGGAAATTTCTTTTCCACATACAGTCTTACGTCTCCTTTGACCCTCATCTGTCGGATGATGCCCTGTACCACCAAATGTCAAGATCCTCCGTCTTTGTCTACCGGGTATATCTCCTCGCATAGGGAAACCGTTTTTATCTGTTCCACCAGTAATCTGCAGCTCGTAGCTTGGTAGTCCAACTAAATCTCCGCCGATTTTGCTACCAATCGTCTTGCCCAAGAACTTATCTGCTTGTGCTCCAGAAACCTCAACTTGATATGCCTTTCCATTCTTTGTATCTGAAATGACTACTCTAAAGTTCACCATATTTTTTCCTACCTGGCCCAAAATGGGTCATTTTTCCTTTTTATTTCTAAAAACGCCTCAAGCGTCTCAAGTTCATCTGCAGGTATTGTATCACGCAATTCCTGCTCTAGAATCTTCGCGTGTTTTTTTGGAATATCTACATATAATATGTCGCCCTCTTTTATCTGTCTCCCAACGACAGGTCCTTCAATGGATATAGCAACCTCTTTTCCAGCAACAGCCTCAGCAATATTCTCGCCATGTTCTTGTATACCTTTGATTGTTCCAATTCTTACTCCATCCTCTTTGATTACAGAAACCCCCGACTTGATTTTACCTCCAAGTATTTTCACGCCGACGATTGCAGGCTTACTTTGCCTGAACATACAGCCTCGCATAAGCATAAAGCTACCAGCTCTAACTATTGCTTCCAGCCCCAGTCTATCAGATATAGACCGCTGTTTCTTAACCCAATTAACATAATCTTCTAACAGCTGGTAGATTACATTGCCTTGAAATACTTGCACATTGGACTTTAATGCCTCATCTTTCGCATCTTGAAGTATATCTACACCGAATCCAATGACAACTGATAAGTATGGGTCCCTGATAGTCGCGGCTTCTATTATGTCTCTCTTAGAAATGTCACCAACGTCACCTCTCCATATCGGAACTTTTGCATCGTTCAGCTCTTGCACCAAAGCCTCTAAAGATCCAATGGTATCTGCTTTAAGGATTACGCCTATCTCGCCTTTTTTGATCTTTACTTCATCCAATTCGGATTTGATATCTTTTGATATCTGCTCTACTAGGGCCATATCATCAACAACTCTCATCGGTGAGCCTGCAAGTGCAGTCTCGAGAGAATTTGCAACGACTTTTATGCCTGCTGCAGCAATAACCTTATCCACACGCTGAAATTTTTCTTCGATTCTGATCTCAGCCATAGGCCTTGGTTTTAGTAGAGCACGTACTCTTGTCACGATTGGTTCATCATAGCTACCAACTATTATTTTGTCACCTGTTTTAATTTCTCCGTCATACAATATCACATCAAGCGTTGTACCGAGACCCTTTTCTTCTTTGACCTCTAGCACGGTTCCAACACCAGGACCTTTAGCATGTATTCTTAGGTCTTTTTCGAGGAAGCGTTGTGCCAAACCAACCAAGATAGTCAGTAGGTCTGGGATGCCTTCACCTGTCTTAGCGCTAATTGGAATAACACCAATATTCTTCTGGAAGTCTCTAATCCTATCGTATCTATCAGAACTAAAACCAATCTCATGTAGCTGACTGATAAGCCTATATGTGAGGTCGTCGAGTAATCTTTTTGTATATTCACTTTGGCTCTCATATGTCGCTATAAAAGTTTTATCTTCATTTGGGCGCCATCCATGAATTCGATCTATTTTATTTGCTGCTAACACAAAAGGTGTCTTAAATCGGCTAAGGATCTTCAGAGCCTCTGTCGTTTGAGGTTGAAACCCCTCGGTCACATCGACAACTAAGACTGCCAGATCTGCTAGTGATCCACCCCTGCTTCTAAGCGTTGTAAATGCATGGTGTCCGGGTGTATCGATGAAGAATAGACCAGGAATTTTAAAATCTCCTTTCATTAGAAGTCCACATTTGTCCTGGATTGTTGCTAGTGGTACTTCAGTAGCACCTATATGTTGAGTTATAGCTCCTTTTTCTTGCTCTGCTATGCATGTACCCCTTATATTATCCAGTAGTGATGTTTTTCCATGATCGATATGACCTAATACACATACGATCGGAGTCCTTAAGTCTGCCTTTTCTGCCATCTTGGTCTGCTTATTTATTCCAAGACAATATATAAGAATGTTGGGGATGATGATTTGTTATGTAGTAACACGGGGCATAAAATGTCAATATTATCAACAGAGTTATTTGCTTATGCATGTAGTAATACCATGAACTCTCTCAAGTATGATTGGTGATTTTATTGAAGTTTTGGTTAGGCATCTTTGCATTAAAATATTCTATTTGTATAGATTTTTCGTAATTATTTTTGAGCACATATCTTTTTTGGATTACTATTTCGGTCAAGAATAGGTTAAATAAAATAAAAGACGATTTGAAGTAGTAAAAAAGGGATCTATTCAATAAATTTAGATTCATCGAAAAATATGCTGATCTCTCTTTTCGCACTTTGCAAAGAATCTGATGCATGAACCGTGTTTTGCGTTAAACTGGAGGCGAAATCTCCTCTAATAGTGCCTTTTATAGCTTTAGATGGATCCGTTGCACCAACCATGTCTCTTACAACAGATATAACATTTTTTCCTTCGAGAACCATCGCCACAACAGGTCCAGACATGATATATTCGACCAAAGAGCTGAAAAACTGCTTATGAACATGTTCCGCATAAAGTCTTCCTGCAGTTCGTTCATCAACAGACATAACCTTAATCTCGATAATCTTCAGTCCCTTTTGCTCAATGCGCTGGATAATCTTTCCGATCAATCCGCGTTTAACTCCATCTGGTTTGATCAACATGAGCGTTCGTCCTACTTCTTCCATGAAAATCACTTGGCTTTTTCCTTTGATCTTGACTTTTTCTTTGGCTTACTTGCGGTCTTTGTATCCCCGGCCCTCTTCTTTGATCCTTCTTCTGGCTTATCCTTGGCCATTTTTTTTACTTTTTTTCTTACCCATTCTGTCTTTCTAGGAACCCTACCAAGAGCAAGATTATTCTCGCATTTAGAAGAGCAAAAGAAGTAGACGGTTCCATCACTCCGAACAAACATCTTGCCTGTTCCTAGCTCTATTGAAGTCCCGCAAAATGAACATTTATTTTCCATCATGTTCACCGCGTCGTCAGTTTCTTAGCCTCTCTCGTGGTCTCAAGTAACATGAGTATGTCACCTAAGCGCACTGGTCCCATACAATTACGAGTGATTATCCGTCCCTTATTGATGCCATCAAGAATGCGACAATTTATCTGGACAGCTTCTCCATGCATTCCTGTCCTGCCAAGCACTTCTATAACCTCTGCTGGTATAGCCTCTCCTTCTACCATTTATATCACTTTAACGCTTGAACTTTTTGCGCAATATCTTCTACGATCCCTTTGCTTTTGCCCACATCTATGATTGCAGCGGACACACAACCAACATTCAATCCTGCTGCTGCACCAAGCTCATCCTGCTTGCGGACATATATGTACGGCGTATTTTTTTCATCACATAAAGGCGGTAAGTGCATAACGATCTCCTCTGGCTGAACATCCTCGCCTATTAAAACAAGTTTTGCTATGCCCCGTTCGATTGCTTTTGTGACTTCGTTCGTGCCCTTTTTGATTTTACCTGTGTCTCTTGCTGATTCCAACAATTCTAATGCCTGGTCCTCCAACTCTTTGGGGACATCAAATCTAACATATATTGGTTTTGCCATTTTCAAACCTCATTCCGGACTAAGTCCTTCATCAATCATCGATTGTGAAGCGTTGAGCTGATTATATTAACTCATTACCTTTTATACCTTCTGCTTGGTTGTACCCTACTTGTGCGCAAAATACGCAACTATCTCACCATCTATAGAATCAATCCTAACGAATCCAAATCTCTCGAATTGGACTACGTTACCCCACTCTGAGCTAATTCCACTTTCACCAATGCCATTATATTCTTTATCTGGGCATATCACTTTTACTTTAACTCCTTCTTGGGGGCACCAGTGAATGATGTTAGCACCTTGTTTGGTGATGCCCAAATCGTTCCCGATGTAGTTTGCACTAAGTGGGCACAAGCTCGTTATTTGGATATTGTATAAGTCTTTAAGCCTCAGCTTATCGCCTTTATTGATGCCTTCTATATCATCTTTGCATACAAAAACTTCTCCTTGCACTAAGATCTCTCTAAAGCCCCTACTATCTGTAGGATGGATTGGTGCTTTTGCTACAGTTGGCATTGTATTTTTTATCTCTAATTTTATGGGATTCCAAACGAAAAAGTACCGATTTGCTATAGGATCTATAATCTTCCTGTTTTCAGCATATAATGTGTCTTTGCTAACAGCTATATCGGTATTACTCACGCCGAGATCTACCATGAAATTTCTTATTGCCTCTGCTTGAATACCTCTCCTCCTTAGGGCTCGCACAGTTGGTAGACGTGGATCATCCCAACCTTCATATTTACCCTCGTCGATTGCTCTTTTTATCTCACTTGTGCTGAACTTGCCAAATTCATGTATTTTAATACGTCCCCAATGACTTGTATTTGGATATTTCCAACCAAAATAGTCGTAGACGAATTTTTGTCTCCTCTCGCTATCCATCAAGTCTTTTCCTCTTATTATATGTGTGATTCCAAGCAAATGATCCTCTATCGCAGACTCAAAATCCAACATGGGCCATACATCGTATTTGCGTCCAGCTCTAGGATGCGCTTCTTTGACAATCCTGAGAGCAACCCAATCGCGTAAAGCAGGATCTCTATGCTGGATGTTTGTCTTTATCCGCAGTACGGCTTCCCCTTCTTCATATTCGCCAGCCAACATTTTTTTCCAGTATTTTAGGTTGACATTGACATCTTGTTCTCGATGTGGACAAGCTCTCATTGAATCTTTAAAAATCTTAAACTCATCTCGATCACAAAAACAGACATATGCCTTACTCATTTTTATGAGCTTTTTAGCATATTGATAATATTTATCGATTCGGTCAGAGGCAATGAAAGTCTCATCTGGCTTAGCACCTAACCATTCACAATCTTCTTTGTACCACTCATATGCTTCCAACATGGGTTTTTTAATCTTTGGATCGGTGTCATCAAATCTAAGGATGAACTTGCCGCTGTACATTTGTGCATACTCATGATTGATGATCACTCCTCTGGCAGTTCCCAATGTTGGCGGTCCGTTGGGATTGGGTGCAATTCGCATTTTTACCTCTTCCCTAACCTCCAAAGGTGGCAGTCCACGCACCCTTTCCTTTTTTTTATGTAAAATCAGTTCAGGTGCAATTTTCTGGAGCCGTGCCAAACGCTCAGCATGTGTCATCGAATTTATTCTTTCTATGGCCCTCTGGACCAGAGGTATAATCTCACTTGTCTTTGTTCTAAGCCAGGTGCACTCACTCAGCACTTTGCCCATTACAGCATCAGCTAGGGGAGTTGAACCATATTTGATGGCATTCTGCAATGCATATTTTTCAATTACTTCTTCTATCGATTCTCTCATCGATGTAAACCTATCTTTTTATTACTTGAAATTATGTCAACAAAACCTTTATCATATTAATGTCAAGTATCGATTGTCATTTTTTTTATTGGGGTGAAACAATATGTCAAATCATAGGCTGGAAATAGCGAAGAAGCACATATTTTCAACCGGCTTAGGTGATATAGGGTCTTCCCTCTGCAGAGAAAACATGAAATACGGCATTGCGAAGATTCACTATGTACAGGAACAACTGGGAATGGAAGTCAGTGCTACGTTCGTCTCTGGTCCAGACGAAACCGTCACTAAGAACAAAATGAGGTGGAAAAATGGGTTCGGATACGGCGGCAAGATTTCGTGGGGGGATGGAACTACTAAGGTTATAATTTTGGATGTGATGCCGAATGCCTGTGGTATGCTCGTCGGAGGCATGAACGAACCTCCAAAGCCTGGAAAACTTATTGAGCGAATTAATGCCATAGAGACCACGGAATCATATATTGATGGTGTTAGAGTAGCATGGGATTTTAGTAAGAGCAACCATTTTATAGATGTATTCAAAGTCGTAAGATTAGCTGACATCGATTTTCCTGATTATGCATTCATAATCCATAGCGGGTCGCCAGAATTAAAGGGAGACAATGCTAAGGGGTTTGGACTGTATGTTCATGAAAGTGATATTCTGAGTGAAATGGCAGATACGATAGAAACGCCCTTTGGGAAATCAAAAGTAATTCTGGATAACGATGCTAGAGAATACCTACAATTCTTTCATTTTGCAGATAATTTCTCTAAGAAAAAAAGAATGTTAGCCGCAGAAATGTTGTTTGATAATTTTGAGAGGATATCAAATCCATTACATCAGGGATTATTGAACTATAATGAGATTATTTTGGGGGCCCATTACATAAAAGATAAGGAGGACCTCTTATTTCCCCTGGTCCTAAGAGCAGATCTACCTGCTTATCTGATAAAGGGAAAAAAGAACCTGTCTGATGAGATGATTGAAATTCTAGGTTTTTCCAAGAGGGCAAAAAAACTGGGTGTTTATGCATCGTTAAAGAATGCAAATATCCTTCCCCACGGAGGAGGTTATACTTTCAGAGACCTACTCGCTGTTACAAATGTGATGGAAGTCGGAGGCGAGAGATACTTTGAGGTTGAGATGCACAATGCAGTAGGGCATAAGATATTTGGCAATCCAAAAGACATCGAGTTTATTTATAGGGGTAGAGAAGTTGTGATTAAAACGCTTGAACTAGGTCTAGGAGAGCTGGAGGCTAGGCTTATACCAGAATATGTGTTAAAGGTTTAATATGTGCGAGTAACCATATAGTCTGCCAGTTCCATCAAAAGTTCCTTTGGCCTAGAATCTGGCAACACATCTAACTTGGATTTCCCCTGTTCAACTAGTTCAACTGCCTTATCCATCGCATAATCGATTGATCCTAAATCGCGTAATTGCTGAACTGCAGCATCGATCTCCTCTCTAGAGGCTTTTCTACTAAGTGAATATAACTTATTGGAGTTTTTGAGTGCATGAATAATTATCAATGTCTTTTTCTTTTCCATGAGGTCATTACCTCTCCTCTTTCCTATTTTCACTTCTGGTATTATCAAATCCAAAACATCGTCCCGTATCTGAAATCCAACTCCAATTTTGATTTCTGCTTCCCATAATGATTTAGCAATCTTGTTAGTTGCACCGCCGAGCAAACCACCAATCATGGCAGATGTCGCAAATAGGACGCTTGTTTTCTTTTGAACCATATCCATATACTCATTCTCGCTGACAGAACCTCTTTTCTCAAACTCCATGTCCATCCATTGACCTTCGCAAATATCTGCGCACGTTTTCGAGAGAATACATATGCAGCGTGATATTATCTTCGGCGGGGCATCAATCTGTGCGATGATCTCGAATGCCTTTGAATATAAAGTGTTTCCTGCTAGTATTGCTGCAGGCAACCCCCATTTTAAATGAACTGTTGGATGCCCCCTACGTAATTCGTCTTGGTCCATGATATCGTCGTGAATGAGCGTGAAATTATGAATTAGCTCAATGGCAACTGCTGCAGGAAGTACTTTTTGTATGTCACCACCAACTGACTCAGCTGCTATGATCAACATAGCCGGACGAATTCGTTTGCCGCCAGCATCTAATAAATATCGGGATGCTTTATAAAGTTCCTCTGGCTGTATGATGGGCAATAGTTTCTCTATGGCTTCATCCACCATCTTCCCCCTTTTTTTTATTTCTTCTAGTACTTGCATGGGGCATCACCTGAGACAAAGTTCTTGTCCATTACGTAAAATATGGACGGTATCACCCAATACGTAGCCAGCTTCCTCTGCTAATTCTGCATATGCAGAAGTCATGCCAAGATCTCCATGTGAAGGTATGACCTGCTCAGGATTGACCATTCTAAGTAACTCCCAATGGTCCTCCCTAGATGCGTGTCCAGAAACGTGCACGTTATCATATATCCTAGCACCTTTCATTCGTAGTTTAGTCTCGGCAATATACCTATTGGCAGCACTAAGTGGATTTGGTATCACATTTGCCGAGAATACGACTTTATCCCCGCTTTCGATTCCATAGGGGGTTGAATCATTTGCGATTCTGGAGAGAACAGCACCAGGTTCTCCTTGATGCCCAGTTAATATTATCAAATATTTGTCCTTACCTTCTGTCATGGCCTTTTTAAGGGCTTTATCTATCGACTTCCTACTTCCGCGTACCTCTGCGGAATAATCAATGTATCCCAATCGCTTTGCTGCTCCAGAATACCTATCCATAGATCTACCAAGTAATATTGGAAGTCGCCCCATTTTATCTGCTGCTTCAACTATCGTTTTTATTCTTGATATATGCGAAGAGAACGTCGTTACAAGCACACCAGATTTTGTTTCTTCAGTGCCTACCAGTACATCCGTGACCATATCACGCGCGATCTGCTCAGATGGAGTTTTGCCAGAACGTTGAACATTGGTACTCTCTGTGATCATGGCAACTACTCCCTTTCTCCCCAAACTTTTTAATCGATTAAAGTCAGGAGCATCTCCAAGAACAGGTGTCCTGTCTAGTTTAAAGTCGTTTGCGTAGAGAATTATTCCTTCTGGAGTATGAATTGCAACAAACACACAATCGATTATACTATGCTGACCCCCAATGAATTCTACAGAAATGTCCTCTGTAAGGGTGTACGTCTCACCAGCATTTAGTATATTTAGTTTATTTTCCACACCGAACTTCCTCTCTGATTCTATCTGCTGTGCTATCAATTCAATTGTGAAGGGTGTACCTATGATTGGAGCATTATATCGATGCGCTAGCTTTGGAATTGCACCTATATGGTCCAAATGACCATGAGTGCAGACGATAGCTTTGACGTCACCCTCAACATTGTTCATGACCGTATCATCTGGTATGGCACCAGCCTTGATAAGATCTAATGAGTGCATTTTTTCCGTCTCCGCATCTTCATGAATTTGAACCCTATCAAGACGAAGGCCCATATCCATTATCACTATGTCCTTTCCGTAGCGGATCGCAGTCATGTTCCTTCCAACCTCGTCGTATCCTCCGACTGCAATGATTCCTATATCTTTCATCTAGAAAACCTCGCCGTATCAAATCCTCTTTGTTCTAAAGACTCTCTCGTATCGCCCTTTATGATAAGTTGAGCATTGCTTAAATCCTCTATGGTAGGACAACCAATTAGAAACATCGCCACTTTCAGCTCCTCTATCATCCTTTTCAGTGCATCAACTACTTCTTGGCTGCCTTTCATAGCAGGTGTCACTAGGGGCAGTGCAATCCCACAAAGAGAAGCTCCAAGAGCAATACACTTTGCCATGTGTATCCCATTGCGTATGCCGCCAGTTGCAACAATCGGAACGCCAACAGATGATTCGACGATGCTGACGGCGGTAGGAGTGCCCCAGTTCCAGAACAATTCACCCATATGTTCTGATATTTTGTCTCCTTCTGCTCTTGCTCGATAGACCTCTACTCCTGCCCAAGAAGTTCCACCAAGTCCTCCAACGTCTATCGCAGCAACACCCGCCTCTTTTAACGCTACTGCAACTGCATGTGATATTCCTGCACCAGTCTCTTTTGCGATCACAGGAACGCTTACTTCAGCACATATTGATCGGATCGCTTTAATGCAATTTCTCGCATCAACCTCTCCCTCTGGTTGAATTGCCTCCTGCAAAAAGTTCAGGTGAATCGACATGGCATCTGCATCGACCATTTCTATCGCGCGTTCTATATCTTTTATGCCGTATTCCCTCAGTTGGGCAGCACCTATATTTGCATAGATGAATGCATTTGGAGCAACATCTCTTACAATGCGAAATGAATCTTCACAATTTGAATCCTCTAAAGCTGCCCTTTGGCTACCCACTCCGATACCAATACCAATCTCCTCTGCTGCTCTTGCTAATGCTTCATTCACCTTCTTTGTATTAGGGTGACCGCCTGTCATGGATGCTATGATAACAGGCGCGTTAAAATGCTTTCCCAGAAATGCTGTGCCCAGCTCAACATCTTCCATATGAATCTCTGGCAACGCACTATTAACTAACCTAATATCCTCAAATCCGCTAGAAGTGGATTCAACATTCTTCTCTGCACAAAGCCGCAGGTGTTCTATCTTTCTATCAGATGTGCCCAGATCAATCACCTCTGATGATCGTACCGAAATTTCTTTCACCACTTAAGAAATTCATTATAAGTCCTTTTCTTGATGCATTAAATATGTGAGATGGGATGCCGTCTTCTGCAAGTTTGATCAACTCATTTGCCTTTGACAACATCCCTCCAGTGACATCAATATCCTTTGATCCTTTTAACAATTTTTTCATATTACAAAAAGTTTTTGGAGTAATGACATCAATAACTCCTTCATTATCCATTATCCCGTCCACATCCGTTCCAATACCCACTCTCTTCGCATTTAAGCACCTTGCAATATGTGAGACTATCTGATCGCCAGATAGTATTGCTCTCCCCAAAACTTCGTCCATTACTACGTCGCCATGAACTACTGGTACTATCTCGTTTTTTAGCATCAGTCTAATTTGATCTGTCATCATTTTCTTTACCCTTCCCTTGATTGAAACCGTACAACTTAGTGGGTGAATGGGCATAACCGGAAATCCACTCTGGACCAATTTTTCTATGAATATTCTATTAAGTTCTTTTACTATCTCATGGGTGATTAGAGTATAATAACTACACTTTCCATTTCCATCTAAGTCAAATCTCTTGGCTTGAGGATGCCCGAAAGATCCTGCGCCATGGACTATGACCAAATCTTTTAAACCTGCGTAGGCAATCTCTTTTGCAATCCGTTCGATCTCTTTCAATTTAAGAGTTCTCTCTTTACTTTTATCCGTCAGTACACTTCCGCCGATCTTTATAACCGTGATCTCACCCATCATGTGTTACCCCTGTTTCTGTCACTTTTGTATAGATGGCACGCCCGCCAACACTTTCTATTGCAGATGCAACTTCTTCCATATCATCAACATCTACAAGTGCCACCATACATCCTCCACCGCCAGCACCAGTTATCTTTGCTCCGAATGCACCTGCTTTTCTTGCAGCATATATCTGTTTAGCTAACTCTGAACTTCCAACACCTAAGGATTCAAGCAAACCTTGATTTACATTCATCAACTCGCCAATGTTCTTATAATCTCCTTTCTCTACTAAATACTCGCCTTTTTTTGCTAATTCTCCGATTATATGGAACAAGGGCTGGATTATATCCGAATGCCTATCTTTGAGTTTGGCTACCTGGTCTACAATCTCTTTGGTTGATGAGGAAAGACCAGTGTTTCCGATTACTACGCCGCAGTTTAAGCTATTCAATCTCTTGCAGGATGGCAAAAAAATGACACCGCCCATAGTAGAAACGAACGTATCAGTCAAGCTTGCAGCACCTTGCACGTCTCTTTCAACTTCGTGCCCCAGGTGAGCTATCTCTTCTTTGCTTAAACCGACGTCAAATTCTATATTTAATGCAAACAAAGTTGCAATAGTAACAGCAGCAGAGGATCCCAGCCCAGATCCAGTAGGAATATCAGAATGGATATCTATGTTTACCCTCTCCAACTCCACCAGTTCAGAAATCTTTTTGACAGCTCCAGCGACATACGGACTAGCGATCTTTGACTTTTTTCCCTCTCGGACTCTAACACTGGTTCTTAGTTCTATGGCACAAGCAATAGCAGGCTCTCCATAGACCACAGCATGTTCTCCAAATAAGAATATTTTTCCGGGCGCTGAACAAATAACCATAAAATCCTCATAACTCTTTCAACAGATCTTTTAGTTCGTCTCTGCTGAGTTTAACGAACTTATCTGGATCGCTCGGGATCCATCCTTCGATGATTAAAAATCCCTTATAATCTTTTTCGATAAGCTTGGATAGTACTGCCCCATAATCGATGTTACCAACTCCTATCGGCAAGTGGTCATTAGACCCTTTGTTATCGCTAACATGAACGTGTTTTATGAGTTTTCCAAGCTCTTCGATAAAATCAACGGGCGGAATTCCGGTTGTATTGGAATGGGCGACGTCAAATGCCACTCTCAAATTTTTTGAACCCACATCTTCGATTATCTTTATCAATTCTGTTGAGTGTACTGCCAATGCCTTAGGATTACTGGAAAGGTTCTCGAGACCTATGAACATATCCGCTCCGCACGCATAATCTGCAATATCTATAAGGGTACCTATCAGAACCTCATATACCATATCTCTAGGGTATTTCTTTGATGAAACAAATCCCGGATGTATCACAAGAACTTCTGCGTTCAGATAAGAAGCAACATCGACCGCTTCTCTTAATTGTCTAATCGCTTCAGACCTTATTCCAGGATTAAAGCTTGCGATGTTAATGTCATGATAAGGTGCATGCACGGAAACGCTCAGATCGCAAGAATCTAAGCTCTCCTTTATCAATTCCCTCTCCTTTTTTGCTCCTTCTGTTCCCCAATTTGTGTAAAAAGGATTTTCACATACGATTTCTACACAGGAGAATTCCATATCTCGCATGTGTTCTACGGCTGCTGGCAGATTATGGTTCTTATAATTCCAATATACTGACACAGATGCACCAATTTGCATAGTTCAACTATAAGTTGGAATTCCATGATAAAAGTATGCGTTACATATGAAAGAAAAATTTTCAATCATTATCTATATAAACGATCATGAGTTACCTTTAATGAATGATTCAAATCTTGCTTTATTCCTTTCTCTTTATTATCGGGATAATTATTCTATGGAAGAGTGCAGACATTTTGGTAGACGGTGCATCAAAAACGGCCGCAAAATTAGGCATATCCTCTTTAATCATATCATTAACAATCATAGCCTATGGGACATCTGCACCAGAATCTTTTGTATCTTTTTTGGCTGCTTTAAGAGGCTACGAAAGCATAGCACTGGGTAATGTAATAGGGTCTTGCATCGCGAATTTGCTTCTTGTTTTGGGTATAAGCTCATTAGTAAGACCGCTAAAGGTTAAGAAATGCTTCATAAAAAGAGAGATGCCGATCTTGATAGGGTCGATATTACTGTTTATGTTAGTTTCAATTGGAGGCACAATCACTTGGATTGGAGGAATAATTCTTTTGGTTGTATTTATTTTTTATATCACTTTTTTCGTAAGATTGGCCAAAATGGAGTGGAAGTTAAATAATACCAAAGAAAATAAGAAGGAACCAAACAACATCTCAAAAAATATTTTGTTCATAATACTTGGTATAACAGGAGTAATAGTGGGTGCAGAATTTCTGATCATATCTTCTATTTTTATTGCGAACGCTCTAGCGATACCAAAGGTTATAATAGCATTATCAATGGTAGCAATTGGTACTTCTTTGCCGGAATTAGCCGTCTCTTCTGTCGCATCGTATAAAAACGAGGCCGATATCTGCATAGGTAATCTAATTGGATCAAATATACTAAATATAACATTTATATTGGGTATCTGTTCATTGATTTTGCCGATTCACGTAGAAATGGTCTCTTGGTTAGCAAATATCTTTTTGTTATGTGTAAGTTTGGTCATTAATCTCATGTTATATGCGGGATACAATGTTTATAGAAAAGTGGGTGCCATTTTATTAAAAGGATATTTTATATATATTTTTTATATCTTTTCTATATGAAAACAGAACTGCTAAGAGTAAGTTTAATATCATGGTCGTTAAATATAGCTATGAAATATAAAAGGGTTACAAAGAAATGGTTGATTTCTGGCTTTTTATTGGAATAATTTGTCTGGTTTTTCTACTGATAATATCTGCCTTTTTCTCAGCTGCAGAAATGTCTCTTATAACTGTGAGCAAGATAAGAATAAGAGCCAGTGCAAAAAAAGGCGATAAGCGTGCTATAATGATAGATAAACTCCTAAAAGAGCCCAATAAGCTCGTTACGGGAATAGTTGTAGGTAACAACTTTGTGAATGTGCTCGCTTCAATAATTGCAGGTACGATCACACTGAGAATTTTTGGTAATATGGGAATAGCAATCGCTACCTTGAGCATGACCTTCCTTCTACTTTTATTTGGCGAAATTATCCCCAAATCATTTGCGATGAGAAACGAGAAATTGGCTCTAAGGTTTTCTTTGCCAGTAAAATTTGTCATAAAATTTCTCTCGCCCATAGCTTCAGGGTTTATATTTTTGTCAAACAGTGTCATCAAGGCTTTTGGAAAAGAGCTACCTTCACACAAGCTCACCCTCACGGAGGGAGAGCTGAGAACTATTCTGGAAGTTGCAGAAGACCTTGGATCCATAAAAAGGAGCGAGCGTGAAATGATCCACGAGGTTTTTGAGCTTGACCAGATACCTTTGAGGCAGGTAATGGTGCCTATAGATGGGATTGTCTCCATCGAAGAGCTTGCAACCATAGAAAATTTTTTAGAGCGCGCGGGTAAATCCGGCATCTCCAAAATGCCTGTTTATCGCACAAAAAAGGACAATATAGTGGGAGTTGCCAATATAAAAGACGCTTTGAAACAAAAAAATAGGTCTACAAATATAAAAAAGATTATGAAGCCCATTTTCAAGCTTGGGGCTTACGAGCGAGCTGATGTAGCACTTAGAAAAATGCAAAAAGCCCGAGAACATCTTGCCATTGTGGTGGGTGAAAAAGATAAACTGCTCGGCCTGTTAACCCTGGAAGATTTGATTGAAGAAATTGTGGGCGAGATTGATTGATTTATTCATTTTTAAAAGTTTCCAATTCTTTTTTAGAGACGGAACCATCTGTAAGGGAAAGATATTTCAGGATTCTGTTACTGCGGAATTGTGTTTGTCACCACAGAAATCATCCCTTCTTTTTTCGTGCTGGTTCGACGCCGTCATGCAGTTTAGTAATCGATCCTAGAGATATTCATTCCAGAGGTTCTAAAGAATCCGCCATTAATGAATTGAGTTACTTTTGGGGATTAGTTAACGATAAATGTCGGCAAGTTCTTCTAAAAATTGTGTAAGATAGCGAGTTTTTGAACAGCTCTCATTTATTAAAATTCTTACAGTTCCACACATTTTTTGCTATAGATTATCGCACCACGCTATCTTCACGCCTCTCCTATCTCCAGCGTCTTTCGTCCTGTTATCCTCACATTAATTCGAGTATTCTCGTCCCAACCGAAGCCTCTCACGATGTCCATGGGCAGAGTAATCATATAACTCGATCCGACTTTCAGGATTTTTCTGTCCTTCATGTTTTAATAATTGTTTAAATTATTATTTAATTTTTAGGGTGTTTTGATGAGTTCAGTAGCTATTTTAAACACAAAATGTAATTGTAGAGTTAAGTAATCATTAAATTTACAAAATCCCCTTACCCAGTTTTTATATACTTAAATAACTCATAAGAATTATGAAATACAAAGTTCATCGTATAGACGTTAATAGGGACAATATACAGGATAAGTTAGAACAGTTCTTAAATAAACTTAATGGAGAAGTTCTTGCGGTATTTCCGAATGTTAAACCAACTTTTCAACTTATGGGAGCAACATCTAAAGTTGACTTTTTGCTAATTGTGGAGAAAATAAATGGCGGCTATTAACGAGTTTATTAAGTTTTTCGCTTTTTCTATGTAATTGGATTAATCAGGGGCAAAAATAAAACTCTAAAATTTTGCCTTCGGAAAGTTGCACTAAATTTTAGGTCTTCCCGTTACTGATTAAATTCATTGTTTTTATTGAATTTTCACCTCGCACATAAGCACAAGTAAAACAAGCCTCTATTTCTTATACTGCCTTATTTTTTTCAACCCAATCATCACCCACGCAACTCTAAACCCATCAGTCCAGCACCTACACCAGGATTAACTTCTGCCATAAAAACTACTCCGGCTCCCATGAAGTAAACTCCAACCGGTATAAATGCATCATAATTATTTTTTTTCTTTCGCATCTCTAAATATCCTCAAACCAATCGCAACAAAAACCAGTCCTATAATGCCTACCGGAGTGAACTCTCCGTCTCCGCCTAACAAATAGTCAAGAGAATTAGCTAGGATCATAATAAATCCTGCACCTGCCATAACATATCCTCTTATTTTGCCTTTGCTTGGTTTTTTATTGGTCACGCTCATCAAACCGTAACTATGCCCGCATAGCCAACCACGCTCGATCTATCCCCTGTTACATCACCGCTGGTAGCGTATTTCAGCAATTTGCCTTTCTCTGCCCCCAATGCCTTCGTTGTCTCCATCACGACTGCAATGGGTCCGTGGCCACAAACCGATATATAACGTTCATGAATTCTAGAATAGAATTTTGAGGTGTCCAGCTCAAGGATCGCCTCTATCACCAAGTTATCGTTCTCCCTTGCCACTTTATCGGACTCATAATGTGTGAAATCAGAGGATGCCAGCACTATGATATCCCTGTCTTTTAACGCATTTGCCAGGATAATGCCGACCTCTTTGGCAGTTTCCTCGTCCTGTAAACCCATGCATACGGGAACTATCTTGAAATCCTTGAACCTGTACTGTAAAAACGGCAGCTGAACCTCTATGGAGTGCTCGTATTGGTGGGCAGTCTCATCCACATCCATGCTCTCAGAGAGATCATCCACGATTTCTTCATCTACTCCCACATTACCTAATGGAGTGCTCCACATCTCCCGTGACAAAGCGATGGTGGATCCGATTGCATGGTGGTTGGGTCCGAGGAGTACATATGTCTCGGCGGAAGGAAGTGCAGCATAAACGTGTGCAGCCACTTGGCCGGAGTAAACATAGCCGGCATGTGGGACCACCGCCCCCTTTACACTTTCCTCCTTAGGAACTGAAACATCAAAATAGTCCTTTAGCTGATAACTCAGGCCTTCTTGGTCCTTTCTATAAAATTGCCCTGCAACAACAGGTCTTCTCATAGAAACCTCATAGTTCTGCTTCGAAATCTTCTACAGAATAACTAAATGCTTCACCCCTCTCCTTAAGGATTTCCCTGGCGAGCAGCCAATAAACTACTGCAAGTGCTTTCCTTCCCTTGTTATTTGTGGGAATCGCCAAGTCGACGTTGGTAGTCAAATTATTGGTATCGCACATTCCTATAACGGGAATCCCAATGCTTACTGCCTCTGTAACAGCTTGAGCATCTCCACTTGGATCCGTTACGATCAGTATGTCCGGTTCCGTGTAATTCAAGTATTGTGGATTTGTCAGCGTTCCGGGTATAAATCGCCCTACGATTGATTTTGACCCGATCGCTTTTGCGAGTTTTTCTGATGGTCGCTGACCGTATTGTCTAGCAGAAACGATCAAGATCTTCTCCGGATCATATCTAGATAGTAGCTTGGCTGCAACCCTAATGCGTTGATCTGTTGACTGAACATTTAAGACATATAGTCCATCTGTCCTTACTCGATAGATGAACTTCATCATGTCTTTAGTTTTCTGTTGCGTTCCTATATGAACGCCTGAAGCCAAATACTCGTCCATGGGTATGAGTGATTCATATTCAGCATCCATAATGTCTTCATTCATACTAATTCCGCCATATTTTCACCTAATTCTTCTATCCTGATTAATTCATTGAGTTTTGCTGTTCTCTCTCCTCCCACTATGCCCGTTTTGATGATGGGGGTACCAAATGCGACTGCTAGGTGAGCAATCGTCTCATCGGTCGTCTCACCAGATCGATGAGACATAACGCAAACGTAGCCATTGGACTTTGCCGTATTTATTGCGTTATGGGTATCTGTCAACGTTCCTATTTGATTTGGTTTGATCAGCACAGAATTCGCAGCACCCATTTCTATGCCTTGATTTATTCTTCTGGCATTTGTGACAAATAAATCATCGCCGCAGATCAAACATCTCGTATTGGAGGTTATTTTAGCGAATCCCTCAAAGTCCTGCTCTTGTAATGGGTCTTCTACATAATATAGTTTATATTGGTCTATCAATTCCTCTATGTATTGAATCTGATCATCTCTGCTGCGGTGAACATCCGAATATATGTAGGATGAACCATTCCATAATTCTGTCGCAGCCACATCAACGGCGACACGTATTTTAAATCCCAAGTAGTCCGATACCTCCCCTATAGCTTCAGATATGATACTGAGAGCCTCATCATTGCTTATCTTCGGGGCCCATGCTCCTTCGTCGCCTTTTCCGCACCGTATCTTTCTTTTATTTAATAAAAGCTTAACTTTCTTGTGGACTAAGGAATTGGCGAATACAGCATCGGTCATAGATCTTGCACCTATTGGAAGTACCAAAAATTCTTGGATGTCCGTACCTCCTATTGCATGCGCGCCTCCTCCGATTACATTACCTAGTGGATAAGGGAGATTTTGACCTAAACCAAGGTGTCTATATAAAGGTCTTCCAAGCGATGATGCCGCTGCTTTTGCAACCGCCATGGAGATAGCAACAGCCACATTTCCGCCGATATTCGAAAAGTTTTCTGTGCCATCTAGCTCATGTAGTAACGCATCTATGTCCTTCTGAACTGTAGCATCTTGACCTATTAGTCTTGGAAGGACATTTTCTTTTGCTTTTGATATTGCTTCTGGAATCGGGAGAGCTCTTACCTCAAAACCACCTATGCTAGCGCCAGATGGTGCAGCAGCTCGCCCGAAACCGTTTTTCGTATATATATCTACCTCTATGGTTTCGTCTCCTCTGCTATCAGATATCCCCCGAACGATAACATCCTCAATTGTCGTCATAAATTCTTCTCTAAGGGAGTTTGAATGACTAAGCGGATAATATATCCAGAGTTTCGATCTATTGGCACTCCGAGGATAAAAGAGATTGATTGTATCTCTTTATATCTTGTCTAAGGGCCTAACACTTTTTTTATTGTGATAGGTATTACACCTTTCTCCATTTCGAGTGTCGCAATTTCGATTGGATCACAGAGTTCTGGACCTTGTACCTTTATCAGGATCGGAGCACCCATTGAAATTTCCAACGCTCGAGCGCCAATTATTCTAGCTCTTTCATATTTAGTATATTTTTGATCCAATCAATCACCTTTGGATGGGGTTGCTGAGATTTGAACTCAGGTCACGG
>JAAEEL010000075.1 GCA_013415795.1 Methanocellales archaeon
GTTTATTGGGAATCAAAAAACATGAAATGGAAAATTAGCTTGATTTTTATTTTAGCATTATGCTTGCTAACACTAACTTTTTCAGGATGTGTATCGCCTCCTGAGTCAACACCTACTCCCACTATTCCTACAAGAACAACACCGGCATTACCACCAACACCAGCCTCCACACCAGCACCAACACCAGCTCCCACACCAGCACCAACACCAGCTCCCACACCAGCACCAACACCAGCTCCCACACCAGCACCAACACCAGCTCCCACACTAACACCCACATCAAACCAAAAATCCTGGCATAAAGTTACCAACATCACAGGAAGAGGAAGCCTAAGCACAGAACCATTTATGATTAATGCGGATGAATGGCGAATTCGTTGGAGTTTTACGATAGACCCGTTATGCCCTTCCTATGCACGTTTCTTTTTCACCGTATATCCTGAAGGCGATTACGTCGAAGCAGGAAGATATGTACGTCATATAGAAAACATAACTCATGTACCTTACTCTATTGGCACTAACAGTACAATATACAGCGGTACTACCTATATCCACCAAGGTCCTGATAGCTTCTACGTGAAGTTGGAAGCATCTATGTCCTGGGAGCTCGAAATAGAAGAATATCGTTGATTTCACTCTCGCCCTATAAAGAAAACACAAAGTGTCATCACTATCTGATGCAATGCTGCCGACTGCCATATACTAAAAACATATCCTCATACCTTTCCTTTACATATAAAAAGTCGGAAAACACCACAATATGCTAATTGATTTACTGTAGTATGATGTTGGACTAAATTATCTCCGACAATTCATTTCAACAGAAAACTTTCAACTAAAAGGCGTTCTTTTTTCGAAAAAGATAAATCCATATTTAACTACCATATCCCACTATTGGAACTGTACAAATGCTTTTTGAGCAGTCGTTCATGAATTTTGGGATAAGTAATAGAGTCGCCTTTCATTTTTTCTAAGGCACTCTTTCGCTATATCATGTCTTTGAATCCATTTTTCACTTTTTTTTTCAAATTTTAGTGTCGATATTTTGGCTTAGGCTATACCGCCAAAGTATTTATACTGAAAAATATATACTCGCATAACATGGCAGAAGATATTGGCAGTGTATTAAGCAAAGGATTTGATACATGGCAGAAGAATCTGAATATCTGCCTTCCATTTGTATTTGATTTTATGATATCCTCTGCATTGATACTTATTATTTTAGGCGGCGCTATCTTAGCGGCTATTCCTTCATTTATCCCATATTTCACAAACCCGCCTGAAATGTCTCCCTATCTTATTTCACAGCTTCTGCCTCAAATAATTCGAAGCCTGGGCTTAATTATAACTGCTGTTATACTTGCCATAATTTTAGTGTCATTGGTAACTTCTTTTTTCACTGCCGGCGCAATTGGCATGGCTAAAGAGGCTATAAAAAGTGGTCGAACAAACCTCTCGGACATGACAAATTATGGAAGCAGAAAGTTCATAGATGTCTTCTTTGCCAACTTAATCATTGGTTTAATATCTTTTGCAGGTGTTGTTTTCATTATTCCTGGTTTTTTATCTTTTTGGGATGTGATTATATCTGGAAGAAACATACTACCAGGTGAGGTTTTACCGCTACTGGTACTATTTGGGTTGGGATTCTTGGCTATGTGCATCTATAGTATGATTATTAGTATAATGTTTGCACCATCACTCTATGCCATAGTTATAGACAACCTTGGGGCAGTAGAGGGCGTTAAAAAAGGTTTTAGATTTTTTATGGACAACAAAGTTGATGTCTTTTTGATCTGGATTATCGTTTTTGCAATAACGGCAGTTTCAGGTTTTATTAATTCTATACCCTATATTGGATGGATAATCGGCATGGCAGTATCTATTCTTATAGTTTCCCCCTTGGCAGTTATATGGTGGAGCAGATTATACCTTGATGTTCTAATAAGTATCGGATCAGATGAAGTAGTTAAGCAGACTTAGATAAACACATACATATATAAAAGTCTCATCCAACAGTTCGTGAGATGCCCCTGAGTTTTATTCAGAGGTGGTGCAGTTTATATCTACATGCATATGGACGAGCAAATAAAATTAAAAGGAGGTGACAGGTTATGGACGAAGAATCCGGCGAGCTGAAACAGCTATTTGCTTATGAGCGTGATGCAAGTCGATTAGAGCTTTTCATTAGAATCGTTTATACTATTGCTATCTACATCGTATTAGTGGTGTATGGATTTATCGCTGAGATATGCATGGCTATTCAGTGGTTTGTGATATTGATACTTGGTCGCAGAAGCGAGGGATTAGCCCTCTTCGTTAAAGGCTACCTTGAATATGTTGTGCATGTGATAGGCTATGTTTACTGGATGACTGACAAACGACCCGGTATAATGCCAAAGAAGGTTGAGATATACGAAAAAGAATAGATTAACATCTCCAAAGAGCACACCGAACAATAAATAGCTATAGATAATCATTGAGTGAAATTGGGCAAAAGGAATAACATTGAAGATGAAAAGTAAAGTTAGCGGATATGCTAATAATTTATGTGGGACGGTGGCATATTAGGTCGTCTACAATCATTCTCTGGTGTCCAATCATACTATGGTGTGTGAACGCTTTTTATCTGGCGCGTTATAAAATACACAGAAGACTCAGGTACTTAGGTGCAGGTTTTGTAAGAAGACATTTTCTCACCTATGTTTTTATCGTCTAATTAATTTCATCTAAGATAAGTCAAAAATAAGTCAAAATTAATTATTTGTTCTGGATTTTTGATACAAGTAATGGGAAAACCTTAACCTATCTGGTAACCATATGTCTTCTTGAGGGTGAATAGTCACCATGAAAAAGTGGTTTTTGTTAATCTTTCTGACGATGCTTTTGACGTCAAGCATTGCGGGTGCAGCGACTGATAAGTTATATGTCATTGAAATCGAGGGAATGGTAACTGCAGGCACAGCTATTCGTGTGGAAAATGGCATAGAAGAAGCAGCACGTATGGGCTCATCTGCGGTTTTAATCAGGATTGATACGCCAGGTGGAATGGTAGACGCAACTATGGACATAGTGAGGTCCATAGACAATTCTCCCATCCAAGTGATAACATATGTCTCGCCGGAGGGTGCTATCGCTGCATCGGCGGGAACATATATTCTACTTTCAGGGGACGTAGCAGCGATGTCGCCTGGAACTACATGTGGCGCTTGCATGCCTGTGACGTCCGATCCGATGGGTGAGACAAAGCCGGCCGACGAGAAAACGATAAATTTTTTGACTGCTTATATCAGGAGCATAGCTGAAGAAGGCGGGCGGCCAGTTAACATCGCAGAGAGATTCGTAACTGAGAATTTGGCTATAACATCTAATGAGGCAATGGAAAAAGGTGTTGTCGATATAATTGCGGAAGACGTTCCGGACCTACTTGGTCAGATAGGAATGGCAGGTGTTGAAATATATTATCAGGAGGGGGCGCTACGTGATGATGTTATCGATCTGCTCAGCAACCCACAAATAGCCTTCATATTGCTCCTAGTGGGGATATATGGAATTATGTTTGGTTTCATGTCGCCTGGAACATATGTGCCAGAGACAATAGGTGCCATATGCCTCATATTGGCATTGTACGGTCTTGGAACATTTGAAATAGGCGTATTTGGTATAATCTTAATCATCGCCGCAGTTACACTCTTCATCGCAGAGGCGCTCACGCCAACCTATGGTATTTTAACGTTAGGAGGTGCCATTTGCCTCATACTGGGGGCTCTTATGCTACCACAAGAGCCTTTGCTTTCAGAAGGATGGTTCAGAACGTTCAGATTGGTAGTTATTGGTATGGCTAGTGCATCTGCAGCATTTTTCATATTTGGAGTTAGTGCGGTGGTCAAAACGAGAAAGATGAAACCTACAACTGGTTCTGAAGGACTGATCGGGTTAAAATGTGAAGCATATTCCAAAATAGATCCAACGGGCATCGTTAAGATAAAAGGCGAGATATGGAGAGCGGAATCTACGGAAGAAATCAGGAAAGGGGAAAAAGTAGAGGTAGTCGATCGAAGAGGATTAACTTTAATAGTCAGAAAAATCAATGGTGAAAGTGATTGAAATGCCTGGGCTCGAAGTAGTAATATATGGAATCGTACTTTTAGTGCTGTTGTTTTTATCCTCAGCTATCAAGATCGTGAAAGAGTATGAGAGAGGAGTGATATTCAGGCTAGGTAGACTCGTGGGTGCAAGAGGTCCAGGGCTTTTTTTCGTTATACCCATATTTGAGGCGATGGTTAGGACAGACTTAAGAACGGTAACTTTTGACGTTCCGCCGCAAGAAGTGATCACAAAGGACAATGTCACAACAAGGGTAAATGCGGTTGTATATTACAGAATAATGGATCCTGAGAAAGCCGTCACAGAGGTGGAGAGCTACCATTATGCGACCTCTCAGATGGCGGTGACAACGCTGAGGGGCGTGATAGGTCAAGCTGAGCTGGATGAGCTGCTATCAGAGAGGGAAAAGTTAAACAAGCGATTACAGACTATTGTCGACGAGGCAACGGATCCGTGGGGAATTAAGGTCACTGCGGTCGAGATAAAAGATGTCGAGTTGCCACAAGAAATGAGGAGGGCGATGGCATCTCAGGCAGAGGCAGAGAGAAACAGAAGAGCGAGAATCACCCATGCAGAAGGAGAGATGCAGGCTGCTCAAAAAGTGGCAGAAGCGGCTAAAGTATTGAGTGAACAAGAAGGGGGCTTGTTCATACGAACTTTGCAGACGATATCGGATGCCACATCAGAAAAGGCTACTACAGTTGTTATTCCCTTGCCGATAGAACTCATGAACGTCCTGGGACATAAAAAAGAAAAATGAACTAACTGGTCATAATCTGGCGATTGTGATGAAACCAGTGTGCCCAACTACGCGTGTGCTCGGACGCGTTAAGCCTCTTGCGAAGCTAATCTCTCTTTCCATGCATTCGAGGGTTTTAACATCTGAGAATTCTTTTCCCATGGCATCTCTAACATCCTTGCTTTGTTCAAAGAAAGGAGAGTACGTAACCAAGAAACCGCTTGGCTTCAAAATGCTTTTTGCATAGGGTATAACTTGGGATGCATCCCTCATGTCCAATGTAATGATATCAAAGTTTTCCTTTATTTTTGGAATCTCTGATAAGATATCTCCGTGTCTCACTTCGACGTTTTTCAGTCCAGCATTATCGATATTTTTTTTGGCAGTCTTTACAAACTCTGCATTTTTTTCATAGGTAATCACTTTGCTTGCGATGCTGCCAAGATATATGGCTAGGACCCCAGATCCAGTCCCTGCATCGAGCACCTCATCTTCTTTGCAGATACCCGTATAAGCGATGATGATTCCGATGTCTTTTGGCACTATTGGGGCTCCTACGCGTTTGCAATTTCGAAAAAAATCTGGTGTTCTGGGCTTTCGAATAAGTAAGTCATGACCTAGGTGTGTATTGATTCTATCTCCGTATTCTCTTTCCCGTAAATCTTTTAGTTCAATGATGCCAAGGTCGGTATGTAATTTCCCGTCTGAAACTTCCACGAAAAATTCCCGCTTTTTACCTTTTAGTAAGACTATACTACCATCTTTTAACAAAGCCATCACTTTTTCAAACTCATTATCGCTTCTGCCAGATCTCCTCTTACCTCTTTTAATGCCGCTTTGGCCTCGCTTTCACTAACTCCAGTCTGATCGATCACAAGTTGAATGTCAGAATCTGGTATTTCCTCGCGATGACGCTCTTCAGGCGTCCCAGAGATTTGATAGGTTTTTGACCCCCTGGCATCCATGATCGTGACATCTGCATCATGGAAGACAATTTCAAGATCTGCTGTTCTAATGATAACCTCTTCAACATCTTCAATTTCCTTGATGTCGATCCCCATCTGTTTCATCATTTGTTTCAATTTTTTTGGGTTCATCCCTCTCATTCCCGGAAACATGGTATCACCTTTTCTTTTTATGTTAAATATGTATGTCATGAATAAACATAAACCTTATAGGGTTTGCAGATGGGAGATTGTAATGTAATAAAATGTCTACGATCGAAGCTATCACTTCAAAGGAGATGAGCGCAATAGAACTTAATGCGTCATATCTTGGCGTATCAAGTCTGGAACTAATGGAAAATGCTGGCAGAGCAATCTCATCTGCGATAAGAGAACGACTCACCAAAGCCAATATCACGATATTCGCTGGAAAGGGCAACAATGGGGGTGATGCACTTGTTGCTGCCCGATATCTTGAAGGATTTAATGTAAATGTGTTCTTGCTTGGTCATGCTAGAGATATCAAGACGAAGGAGACAAAAACTAATTGGAACAAACTAAAAAACACTGGAACACCTCTAATGGAAGTACACAGTACAGGAGATCTCGATACTGATTCTATAGAAAGTTCCGATATTATTATTGATGCGATATTTGGCACAGGCGTTCATGGAAAAATTAGAGAACCTGCAGCAACCATGATCGATTTAATCAATGCTTCCAGCGCATTTGTGATTTCGGTGGATGTACCAAGTGGGATGAATCCTGATACGGGCATGGGTGATAAAATGGTTAATTCGGACTTAATCCTTACCTTTCATAAGATGAAGGGCGGGCTAGTGAAAGCTCCAAATGTTAAGGTTGTAGATATCGGCATTCCAAAAGATGCGGAATTGTTTGCAGGACCAGGAAATCTCCGATCTCTTTCACCAAGAGATGAGAAAAGTCATAAAGGAGATAATGGACGCATATTGGTCATCGGAGGGGGCTTATATAGTGGTGCTCCTGCATTAGCAGCATTAGCAGCACTTCGAACAGGTTCAGATATTGTAACA
>JAAEEL010000013.1 GCA_013415795.1 Methanocellales archaeon
TCCATAACATCATGTTCTCCAAAAAGTACAGGCAGATGTTCAAAGGTACCCTTGAATACTATAAAAATGAAGGGGAGTGGACTGACGAGTGGTTCGAAAATTTCGTCAACACTGACAAGTATCCGTTCCCACAGATAGCGCCCATTGTTTTGGCTACAGCCTCATTGGCTTCCTTGGAGGTCCTTAAGGTAATAACTGGTAAGTGGGAAGCGGTAGCTGCCCCTAAATACTGGCATATAAAACCAAATTACGCCTCCATCGATGAATTCGACCCCCCAGACATAAAGAGAAGGTTTGGCTCAGTTATCTTAAAAATAAAGGAGAGATTTGTCGGTTAAGGGTTCAGAAGTCTCTTGAGCCTTCTCTTCATGTATTTTGCGGATAGCGTCAACAGCAAGTAGATGGCCAAGCGACCCCTATGTATATACATGCTGGAATATTCTTTGTAAAGCAAAGGCATCCATCTAAAATTGTGCTCCCAGCTCTTGGTGATTAGTTCTCTATGGAGATCGTTCAAATTTTCGATGTTAAAACTATCCTCCTTTGAATGTGAGACGAAAAAAAGAGGTACTAGTAAACTTTTAAAGGTTTTTAGATCCTCTACCAATTCTATAGTCTCTTCTATGTCCCTATCATTTTCATCCGGAAGACCTATAAGAAGGGTGGCAGCTGGAACCCAATTATTTCGCATAAGTATCTCAAAAGCATCAACTACGTCGCCAGACCAGCCCCCACTTTTTTCAAAGTCAGGTTTGCTATGCATGCATTTTTTAATAAGCCTTTGACTCCCTGTCTCTACACCCACTTGGGCTCCAAGAAATTTTTGCTCTTCACCTAATTGCAAGAGCTGTGATAGTTCCCCAATGAGGTCGGGGGCCTGCAATACCGATGATATTGATAAGTGACTAATGTCGATGAATTTAACCTCCTGAAGTTTTTTAACTTCTTTGAACAAATTCATTACAGATTTCTTATTCACATTTAATCCATTTGATCCGTAGAGAAGGACATCCTCTGCATGTAGAATGGGGGCGGACCTGCCGTATCTCAGCGTTGTCAAAACGTCTTTTAGTATGTGATCTAGTGGAATATCTCGTTTTTTAGATGATGCCAAAGAACAGTGAAAACAGCCCCTTCCACAACCTCGAGATATTTCCACGAGTCCGTTCATACTAGGGGCAAGAATGTTTGGTATCATTGCAGTATCTACGGGTTTCCCGTAGACAAATTGAGGTGCCTCTTCTCCTTTTAGGATGTTGAGAAACAGGTCTGGTACGACACTTTCTCCTTCGCCCACAACAACGCAATCGATGTCAAGTCTATCTTTTTCTTTCTTGTTTTCAAGCTGCCAAGCACCTGAGCCCCCTAAAATTACTTTTGGCTTGTAAAGCTTCACTAAAGGATTATCGAGCAGAGCATTGAGCTTTATCGGCATGTAAGCCTGACCTTTAAATATCTGGGTAAATGTGGAAGTTGCTGGACCTATACCCAGCGGATCCATCTCGTGTAAACCAAATATTTTCGTATTCGGACCCAATGCCTTGTCGATGTGGTCAGGATGAACAACAGCGACCTGTTCTCTTTTGAAACCAGAATTTAAGAGCAGTGATTCGATAACCCTAAGTCCAAGAGGGGCAGACAGAGGCGACCCGTCAGCCGCTACTTTTGTAGAAGGACAAAATACATTGAAAAATATCCATTCAGGTATTAGGCTCTTCGGAAAACATGAGACGAATCCTAGAAATATGCCTCCACCGTAGTCACTAAAAAGCGTCCTATCTGCAGTCAAAACAATTTCATAACCATTCACTTTCATTTAAAATCTCCCAGAGGGTACTGAGAAATATGTATTAAAGGTCTTAAAGGATATACGTAGATTAAGCCTTATATTTTTGATTTTAATGCATTATTTGTACAAGTAAATTTTCCGCTGAAGAAGCCATAATAATACGAAAAGTCGCTATGGTTTTAGTTAGTTAAGATGTGTCTAAGAAGATCGAATCTGATAATGAAATCAAAAAAAATACAACAAGGAAATATTTATGTTCGTTCGGATGAAGGTTTTTACCAAGGCAGCAGGTGGTAAAATCAAATGTCGGGTGGTTATGCAAGAAAAATTCTTAATTTAGATCTTTCTACTGAAGAGATGAAAGAAGAAAGACCAGAAGAGAAAGTTTATAGAGATTTTCTTGGGGGGGTAGGCATGGGTGTATGGCATGTCTACAACAACCAGATGGCTGGAGTTAACCCTCTAGGTCCGGAAAACATAATAGGATTTATAACGGGTTTATTAAACGGTACGAACGTTCCTTTTTCAGGAAGATACACGGTAGTAGGAAAATCCCCTTTGACCAATACTTGGGGAGATGCAAATTCAGGTGGATTTTTCGGCCCCGAATTAAAACAGGCAGGTTACGATGGCATCTTTATCAAGGGCATCTCCAAGAAACCAGTTTACTTATTGATTAATGATGGAAAGGCTGAAATTCGAGATGCAGACCATATCTGGGGAAAAGATACCACTGAAACTTTAGACATCATCCGAAGTGAAGTAGGAGACGAGAAGGTTAGGGTTGTATCCATTGGCCCTTCTGGGGAAAAACTCTCTTTGATTTCATGTATAATTAATGACAGGGGAAGGGCAGCTGCACGTAGTGGATTGGGGGCTGTTATGGGGTCAAAAAAAGTAAAGGCAATAGCAGTGAGAGGAACTAAAAGAGTTCCTATAGATGATCCTGAAAGGTTAAAGGATGTTATTGATCGAATGCTAAAATCTCTAAGAAGGAGCAGCCATCCTATAACCAAGCTTATGATGACCTTGTTAAAACCAATTTTTCCTTGGATTTTAAGAAGAGGTGTGACTTCCATGCCAGATGTGGGTTACATAACAGAGTCAATGATTAAATACGGAACAGCTATGGGTACGTCTTCTTCTTCGGAGATGGGGGATGCCCCTTGTAAAAACTGGGCTGGAGTAGGATATCGTGATTTCCCCATGAGAACCAAATCTTACAAGATAAGCGATGAGAATGTTATAAAATATAACGAAAGAAAGTATGCATGTGCAGCTTGCCCTATTGGGTGCGGAGCAATAGTAAAGATTGAAAAAGGATCCTATGCATTAGAACAGGGACATAAGCCCGAATTTGAAACTCTGGCATCCTTCGGATCGATGCCCCTGAATGATAATGTTGAATCTATTATTAAATGTAACGACATCTGTAATCGCTATGGACTCGATACCATTTCTGCCGGAGCAACCATAGCCTTTGCAATGGAATGTTACGAGAATAACATACTGACTAAGGAAGACACAGATGGCATCGATCTGACATGGGGGAATACAGAAGCGATTGTTCGAGTTCTAGAGAAATTGGCCGAAAAGGATGGATTCGGAGAACTGCTTTCAGACGGGGTGAAGGTAGCAGCGGAGAGAATCGGGAAAGGGGCAGAGAAATACGCTATGCATGTGCATGGACAGGAGATTCCAATGCACGATCCGAGGCTAAATCCGAGTTTCGCCACGGCCTATGTCACTGATCCGACACCAGCACGACATACCAGAGGTGGAGCAGGCATATTTGAGATTGGTCTTTCTTCCAATCCTTTTAAAGAAGTTAAGCTTCCGAGGGTCAAGAGGTTTCAATATAAAGGCAAAGGAGATGTACACGCCACTTTAAGTAAAATTCAAATAACATTGGACTCTCTTGGGATGTGTCAATTCTTGGGTTATTTTGGCTCGTTCCCCATTGTTGATGCCATGGAAGCTGTTACTGGCTTGGATTTTTCAACTGAAGAGCTTATGAGAACAGGGGATAGGATTCAGGCTTTGAGACAATTATTTAATGTTCGAGAGGGGATTAGACCATCTGATTTCAAATTACCAGATAGGATTAGGGGGATTCCTCCATTACCAGTAGGTCCAAGCGCTGGAAAAACCATTGATTTAGACACCATGGTAGAGGATTTTTACAAAGCCATGGATTGGAGCTTAGAAGATGGCAGGCCTTCTGAAGAGAAGCTGAAGAATTTAGGATTAAAAGAAATGTAAATCGGAACTTAGCAAAAGTGACAAATATAAATCGAATGAAAGGCTAAGAACCGAAAACAAACAAGAACCAACCATCAGTAATTCAAAGGATAAAATTCTGACAACAAATTCGACGGCCGGATATTAGTTAGGATAGTAGTAAGAATGTTGAGTAAACTGAACGTCAGCGAATGGAGAAAAGATTATATGCTTTGGGATGAAACTGAAAGTTCTAAAAAAAATACGAAAGGTTATTTAGAAGATGCAAATTACAGTCCTATGATTATACTATAATATATTACTGTGGAATGGAACTTTGAGAATATTACTGATAAACCCTGAATACGATGGAAGTTGGTTTCAATTTCATCCTTTGAAGAAGACATTTTCAGTATACGCAAGTGGTGTTTCGCCGCCCCTAGGACTATTGTACATAGCAACTATTTTAGAAAATCAAGGCTATGAAGTTAATTTGATAGATAATGATGCTTTAAAATGGTCTGATGACGAATCATTAAGATTTATAGAAGAAAACCGTCCGGATGTTGTCGGATTTAGTATTTTAACTGCCTCTTGCCATAAAGCCCACAGATTGGCAAAGAAAATAAAAAAGAGATATCCTGGTATAAAAATATTGTATGGAGGTCCTTCATCAACAACATATCCTGAAAGACTCATGAAAAAATACGATTTTGTGGATTACTTGATAGTTGGAGAGGGAGAATATACAACACTGAATTTGATTAGAGAGTTGGAAACTGAACAAAATTTGAAAAGTGTTAGAGGGCTGGTTTATAGAGATGATGAAATAATAGTTTTTAATGAAGCGGGATCGCCAATAAGAGACCTTGATGACTTGCCATTTCCAAACAGAAGTTTCCTTAAAACAAACTATGACCTTTCCCTGTCATGGGGAGATTTTAAAGTTAGATTTACCGTAGGCAAGTATACGGGAATGCTAACATCCCGTGGATGTTCTAATTCCTGTAGATTCTGTCAAACTTGGTCCAATCACAATGGATGGCGAGGTAGATCTGCCAAGAACGTAGTAGAAGAGTTGGAATTGTTAGAGGGGCAAGGTTATAAACACGTTTTTTTTGTAGATGATAACTTTAGTGCAGATAAAAAGAGAGTTTTCGAAATTTGCAAACTAATTAAAGAGCGTGGAATTAAGGTTTATTGGAGCGTTGAGATGTCGGTTGAAAATGGGTCATACGAAATGTTCAAAGCGATGAAAGAAGCTGGTTGTGATTCCATTTTGTTCGGATTTGAAAGTGCAAATCAAAGGATATTAGACTATTATTGCAAGCGTATCACTCCTGAATTAAGTAGGAAAACTGTTGAAGATGCCAGAAGTGCGGGCATAAGTTGTGTCATAGGTACGTTTCTATTGGGGGCTCCAGACGAAAGCTATGAAGAAGCCAAAAGAACGGTTGATTTTGGATTGTCCTTGGACCTGGATGCTTTAATTTTATTTTCCCTATCTGTAAAGCCAAATACTCCAATTTGGAATGAGATGAAAGAAAAAGGATATCTTACCGATGATTTTATTGAAAAAAGATGGGAAACTTCCCATATAAACGTCTATGAGTTACATAGTAAACTATCAAAAAAAGAAATTGACAACCTAATAGAAGATAGCTACACGAAGTTCTTGTGGAGACCCAAATACTTGGCCAAACACTTCTATAGAAATCTGAGATACGGGTTCAGAAGGAAGTGGATGGCAAAAAATTTGCGAGCGATAGCACCTTTTTTGAAAGCCAGTTTAAAAACAAGGATGATGAAATAAAAATTAAACATGAAACAACTTACAACATGTCAATATCATCAAAATGTGTTCTCTACTAAAAATCTCGAAAGTTTAAAATAGTATTGTTCAAAGAAGTGATAACATGAACGTTAAATCTGAATTTAATGTTTTGAGGAACCCTGTTGCGCTTATAGCGGCTGTTTTTATCATTTTATCGATGCGTTTTTACTGGTGGAGAATTTGGTTCACCGGATCAGTAGGAACTGGAAGAGGGATAGAAGTCTATCCATATTCGTTAGTGGGAACCATTCCTCCAGAGGGTTTGGATTATATACCGAATATTGGCCACAGCTTACAATGGTTCTTCGGTGTTTTGGTGATCATGATCTTGATGATCATCATTGGAAGCTTTTTGAAGAAGAAGATCGGTATACCTTTGATACTTGTTCCGAGTTTGATGTGTTTAGCCATACGCTATGTATTCAGGATGAGGCTACAAGCGAGAATAGACGGTCTTGAGTTTGGGGGTATGATACAAGTACCGACTTTGCCAATTCAAGGCGAAATAATGGTAGAAGGATATGACGTCGTTACGAATTTCGGACTTGGCTATGATCTCATAGTGGTGGCGGGCATAATAGGCATCCTATCGATCATACTTCACGACAGGATCAAGATCAACCTGAGGAGAACTTGAAGGCCCTATCTAACGTTTCTTAATATTTATTGATATTAATATATTAATGTCTTCTCAGATTAGTCGGCATAATACTAATTAAGCCAAATCTTCAAGCCGTTATATATACGGACTTAGTCCGAACCACCAACATTATTATGCCGGCGGAATTTTTCTCTTTAAAGGTGATACTTTACATCGCCACGAATGCCCATGTCTGACCACGGACAAGCAGCTACGCAATTGACACAAGACTTGAGTGACATCGTGTTCGTTTTCCAAAAGGCATGGCATTTTGCAACGTCAACAGGCCACCTCAACAGACCTTCCCTGTTGGAAATAGAA
>JAAEEL010000014.1 GCA_013415795.1 Methanocellales archaeon
ATGGGTGATTAATGGTACAAAGCAGTTTATTACTAGTGGTGATGTTGCTGAGACTGTTGTAGTTATGGCTAAAACTGATAAGGGAAAAGGTGCCAAGGGTATCAGTGCTTTTATAGTAGAGAAAGATACTCCTGGATTTAAGATTGGCCAGTTGGAGGATAAACTTGGTTTACGTGGCAGTCATACTGCTGAACTTATTTTTGAGGATTGTCGTGTACCTAAAGAGAATTTACTTGGTGAGAAGGGCATGGGGTTTATTGGAGCCATGGATATACTTGATCGTGGTCGTACTGCCATAGGTGCTATGTCTGTAGGTATTGCTCGTGGTGCTCTTGAGGAGAGTATTGAATATGCTAAGCAACGTCAACAATTTGGTCGACCCATAGGTAAGTTTCAAGCCATACAATGGATGATATCCGATATGGCTACTGAAATTGATGCCGCCCGTCTCCTGGTATATAGAGCGTCATTTTTAGAGGATCAAAAGGTTTCTTTTTCTATTGAAGCATCTATGGCCAAGTTATTTTGCTCCGAAATTGCCATGAGGGCTACCAGAAATGCTATTCAAATATTCGGTGGTTATGGTTATACAAAAGAGTATCCTTTGGAGAGATATTTTAGAGACATTAAATTGTGCCAGATCGGAGAGGGTACATCAGAAGTTCAAAGAATGGTTATAGCAAAAAGATTAGGTTTATAGGAATTATTTGTATGGTAGAAATTCTTTACCTAATAGCTCCCTGCTAATAATTATTTTCATTATATTCATGGTTCCTTCAGCACCAATTGAATAAGATCTAACGCCACGTATGCCCATCTCGATCGGGTACTCCTTTGTGTAACCTATTGCACCTAGCCAGTCAGCTACCTCGTTCATTGCATTAAAAGCATAAACTGGTGCACGAAGTTTACAAATAGCGGCTGCAAGAGCCACATCATGATGTGTTGCCTTCTTTTCTTTATACATCTGGTCTATTGTCCAAGCAGCACGATATGTTTGCAGCTTTAAAGCATCGATGTTGCTATGATGTTCGGCAAGTGGAAATTGGATTCCCTCAAAACTTGCAAGAGAGCGACCAAAGGCTTTCCGCGTTTTGATATGTTCAACACCAAGCTCTAATGCTGCTTCTGAAGCCCCGACACAGGTAGCTCCAATTAGAGTGCGAGCAGCAGAAAAACCTTCCATTGCATAGTAAAAACCTCTGTTTAGCTCGCCGATGAGATGATCTTCAGGTATCTCAACATTATTCATGTTAAACCCTCCTGTTGAAATGCCCATCCTCCCCATGTCCTCAAATAGAGATGTTTCAACATGTGGGTTGTCTTTTAATGAAACTGCAAAAAAGGAAAACCCCTTATGGCCCTTAGATGGATCAGTTCGTGCAAGAGTGAGATGAATTCCGCTCCACCTACTGGATTCTCTTATGCCACTGATAAATATCTTCTCACCATTTAAAATCCATTTATTGCCTTTTTTCTCAGCTTTTGTTTTACCAGCTCCAACGATGTCAGATCCACCTTCTGGTTCCGTAACAGCAATTCCACAAAAGGCATCTCCCGAGCAAATCTTTGGTAAGTATTTTTTCTTAGCTTCTTCGGTTCCGTATCGACTAAAAATAAATCCCCATGAAGCTTCAACAAGATATAGAACAGGTATTGCAAGACTGATATCGGCTCGTCCAAGTTCTTCAGCAGCAATTGCAGCCATAGTCCAATCTACGCCTGATCCACCATATTCAGGTGATGCGGTTGGAGCAAGTAATCCAAGTTTTCCCATATCTTTGATAATTTCCTCAGGAATTTTTTTATTAGTATCAATTTCTCTAACTCGTGGTTTTATTTTATTTTGAGCAAAATCTCTCACTGTTTTTCTAAAAAGTTTTTGTTCATCTGTCCAGCTAAAATCCATATGGTTTTTCCTCCATCCTGCAATTAGAAATTTGTTATTACAAGTAAGTTATAATAAGTTTTCATCTTTTTTTCTGAGATAGAGATTTATATATTAAATTTCCAGTTAACTAAATAATTGTAAAAAATTAATAACGAAAGACGCCTATTGAATTAAAAAACTATGTTTATCGGCCTACTAAGATACTTATATATTAAATTTCATACCCGGAGTCGTGACTAAATCGATATTTCCATCAAAGCTTCAGGTTGAAACTCTTGTTGTTGGTCCATTGTTTTCGAATTGTTTTATTGTATGGGATGAAAAAGCAAAGCAAGGTGTAATAATTGATCCCGGAGATGACGCTGACGTAATTTTAAAAACTATAAAAAATTTAGGAATTGAAATTAAATATATCCTTGTGACTCACGGCCATTTTGATCATGTTGGAGCAGTTGCACCCTTAAAAAAAGAGCTAAAAGTAGATTTTCTTGCGCATAAGGAAGATTTCTTTTTTATTGAAGATAGTGAAAAATCCGCTAACCGGTGGGGAGTAGATATTGAAAAAGCTCCAACTCCTGATAAATATATTGAAGATGGTGATAAAATAAGAGTCGGGAGTTTTGATTTAGGAGTATTACACACTCCAGGTCACTCTCCAGGTGGTGTAAGCTTTGTTAATGATAGTATGGTTTTCTGCGGCGATACGCTTTTCCAGGGAAATATTGGCAGAACAGATTTTCGAAAAGGATCTTTTGAAGAACTAGCTAAATCAATTAGAACACAACTTTATACATTGCCAGATGACACAATCGTATATACCGGCCATGGGCCTTTTACTACAATTGGGGATGAGAAAAAATATAATGCTTTCGTGAGGGCTTAGACAATATTTTTTATAAAAAGATAGATATGTCGAGAAAGGCTTTATCCTAATTAGCAATGGTAATTCAATTATTTACATTCTGAATACGCCAGGTTTCCAATCTGGTATCGGTGCATTAAGTGAAGCAGAAATACCTAAGCCTAGTACCATCCTAGTATCTACAGGATCAATGATCCCATCATCCCAAATTCGAGCTGTACTATAATATGGACTACCTTCGGTTTCATATTTCTTAAGAATTGGTTCAGTGATAGCTTTTTCCTCTTCTTTTGTAAGTTCTTTTCCCTTTCTCCAGAGTTGATCACGCTTTACAGTTAGGAGTACACCGGCTGCTTGTTGACCACCCATAACAGAAATACGGGCGTTTGGCCACATCCACAGCTGTCTAGGTCCATAGGCTCGCCCACACATGCCATAATTTCCTGCACCAAATGACCCACCAATTATAACAGTAAATTTTGGCACTCGAGAACAAGTGACAGCGGTAACCATTTTAGCCCCATCTTTTGCTATGCCGCCAGCCTCATATTTCTTTCCAACCATGAATCCAGTAATATTTTGCAAAAAAACTATGGGGATTTTCCGCTGAGCACACATCTCAATAAAATGTGAACCTTTCAAAGCAGATTCTGAAAACAATACGCCATTGTTTGCCAAAATGCCAACCGGATATCCCATAATTCTTGCGAATCCACAGACAAGAGTGGTTCCATATAGCGCTTTAAATTCATGGAATTTGGAACCATCTACAATTCGAGCGACAACTTCTTTAACATCAAAAGGTTTTCTCGAGTCTTTTGGAATTACTCCATATATCTCTTTAATGTCGTGGGTCGGATCCTCTGGCTTTGTAATGTCAAGATAGGTTTTTGCTGGTCTGTTAAAATTTTCAACAATATTTCGTGTCGTATGAATAGCTTCTTGATCGTTATGAGTATAATGATCTGAGACTCCACTCTCTCGACAATGAACATCTGCACCGCCAAGATTTTCAGCACTTACCTTCTCACCTGTTGCTGCTTTGACCAATGGTGGCCCACCCAAAAATATAGTTCCGGTTCCTTTGACTATAACAGTTTCATCTGACATCGCAGGGACATATGCGCCACCAGCAGTACATGAACCCATGACAACAGCAATTTGTGGGATGCTCATCGATGACATCTTTGCTTGATTGTAAAAGATCCTTCCAAAGTGCTCTCGATCTGGAAAAACTTCATCTTGTCTTGGTAGAAAAGCACCACCTGAATCAACAAGATATATACAAGGTAAATTATTTTCCAAAGCAATCTCCTGTGCTCGTAAATGTTTCTTCACAGTCATTGGATAATATGTTCCACCGCTAACAGTCGCATCATTTGCAACAATTACAACCTCTCTACTATGTATAATTCCAATACCTGTCACAATTCCTGCACATGGTGCTTTGTCATTATACATTCCAAATGCGCCTAGAGAGTTGAATTCCATAAAAGGCGTATCTGGGTCAAGAAGGGCGTCGATTCTCTCACGAACAAGCATTTTTTTTCTTGACTTATGGAGTTTGATTTTTTCATCGCCACCACCTTTTGATGCGATGGCAACTTTTCCTTTGAAATCTTTCACTAGTTTTTCATAATGGGTAAAATTCTCTTTATATTCTTTACTAGAGGTATCAATATTGCTTTCAATAACATCCATGATTAACCCTCCTTCGTTAATTCTACGGTCTCATGACCAATCTCAATTTGATCCTTTTCTTTGAAGTGCACTTTTTTAACCTTA
>JAAEEL010000076.1 GCA_013415795.1 Methanocellales archaeon
AGAGAGTGTTGCAAGCATCTCCTCTCTCTTTTCCTTGCTTATAAAACCGTGAGCTTCTTCCAGAACTATGAGCAAATTAGGAGTGTCCAGATGCGTCATCTTGTAATGGAAGATCTTCTCCAATATATTTGCGACGGCTATGTTTCTGAGCCTGTCTGTCGCGTCGCTAAAATCGACAATAGATATCTTCCCTGGGATCAATATATCCTCCACATTGATCATTTTAGCCTGAACATCAACCATGTTCAAGTTGTGGATGGCCATAAGTTTTCCGTACAAACTAGTGTGTGCTTCTGCAATAAACGGGGGCATTGTTGGATTGTCGGCTTGAGCGCTTAGCCTTCCTCTCAATCGCTCGATGACGTCCAATAGCGTAATCTGTCTTGTGCGTGGTAAAAGCATCTCTACCCTGTCTATCAAATCCAAAAAGAAAAGTTGCTCGATCCTGCTCAGTCCGGCCACTTCGCTAAAAAGAATCCTATCCACATCTTTGAAGGTTATTCCGAATCTAATCGGATCTTCTCGATTGCTTGTTGAAGGATAAGGAACGTAAACATCAAGATTTTTTATTCCTTTAGGTTTGTAATTGAAGACTCCCAAAAGATCCAATAGATTCTCGGTGGGTTGATCCATGTGTATATATTCGCCCTCAACATCAAACGTTAAAACTGCAAAACCAACTTTCTCCCCTTCCTCCATTATGGTTTGAATTGTGTTGGATTTTCCAGTACCCGTCGTTCCAAATATTCCTATGTGTCTGGTAAGGATCATTGGATCCAATTGGACTTTAACCAATTCTTGGGTAAGAAGCCTTCCTATAGTCATATTCCCCACAGTGCCCAAGAAATCTTGAGTCAGTTCCTCTTCAAGATGTGAAACTGGAGAGTCGGGTATAGGTCTATCCAATACGGTCCTTTGAACACCATCCCTATATTCCGAATTGAGATCAACAGTGTAGTTGATTTCATAAGGAGATTTTGAATCTTTGACATAATAGGGCCCATCAATAACCTGTCCAACATAGGATTGTTTTGGGTAATTTCCAATTTTAACATAATCACCCCGTTCAAGCTTTGCATCCTTATCTTTAAGAGTTGATATTGCACACAGAGTAGGACCTAAGCTGCTAAGGTCAATATCCATTTTTATTTTGCCTATCGCTTTGTCTTTTTTTACCAATTTACCATTACCTTATTGATTATGTGATTCTAAGCAAAAACTTTCTAATTATTCTTCTGTTTTCAAAAATATGATTTAAATAATCGGATGCCATATTACCAAATAAAAAATCGCAAGTCCCAATATCATCATGATGAGGGAATGTTTCAATCCATTTGTAACAGATGCCTCACCCATCTTACCTGCTATCAAACCACCGAAGAAACCTTCAATAATTATAAGGTGAAACATGTTCCGCTGCATATCTGACATTTTCACAGATTGGCTCAATAGCATGCCTCCAGTTTCTGCCATCGATTCCTGAAGACTTTGCATTTGTGCGAAAAAAGTTCTGACCAGCATAATATCTATCGCTATGAATATGAAAAAGGCAATGTATATTATCCCAATATAAGGTCGAATCATGCTTTTGCGTTCTCTATCAATATTATATAATTCCGTTATATGCCTGCTCATCACGTCCAGAATCTCTTGGATGTTTCCTCCAGATCTATTACATTCTTGGATCAAGACGGAGGTCCTTCTTGCAAGTCTCGTATCTACATCATCAGCGAATTCTTTCAGAGCATCTTCTAGGCTTCGTCCCCAAGATAGTAATGTGATAATCCTATTAAGATGCTTTGATAAGGGCCCATAATTTCTTTTGGCAGATAATTCTATGCCTCTGATCAGTGTAACCCCAGTTCTTCCCGCTTGCGATAAGTCGCCTAAAAATTCGGGAATTCTTCTGTCCACTTCGCTCTTCCATCTATCATCGAAAAAATAAGCTAAGGCTGGAGGTATTAAGACCACTATAGATGTCAGAATTATAAGTTCATCAAACTGAAAAATTGATGGGATATCCAAATAGTAAGTGATGAGAAAAGTAGAGGTGAAAAGTAATATTCCAAAGACTGCGGAGACCGCCCAAATTATCTTCATTTCTTTGTCTGGAACACGCATCATCTCTAAATCACTTCGGAGGCATTATGGTATCTAAATAAACTATTAAAAACATAGCCGAAATAGGGACTGCGATATAGGATACTAAGTTCATGGTCATCATTATGCTAATACCACCAATGCTCCCACCAATTATTCCCATCACTGATAACATTATCAATACCAGAAGTGGAAACACTATCATCAACGCAACATAGAATTCGGCTACGATTCCCAAATTATCCGTCAATTCTTTTGCCGCTATTTTTGCAGAATCCATTAATGATCGAGCCGACATCAAAAAGTATCGAGTCATATCGCCCCCAGATCTTGTTACGGCGATGAATCCCCGTATAAAGTCCGTAAACTTCTTCGAAGGCGACCTTTCTATGCTTTTCTCCATGGAAGTAATTATGTCGCAGCCCAGCACTGCAACATCCCTTACAATATTTGTTGCTTCCTCAGCCATTACGCTTTTGATTTCTTTGGTGTCCAACATCGATAGGGATCTGAAGATCCTCTCAGGCGGTAATCCACCCTGAGACAATACAGCCATGTGACTCGAAAGGTAGGGGAGTTCCTCTTCAATGGTTTTCTTCCTCGAAGAAGCGAGATTTGAGGGGTAGACGTAAATTATTGCAAAGACTATTGCCCAGCTCAACAGTCCGAACGACAAACCCAAAAAGATCGATAACAGTAACGACTCTCCATACATAAATGCAATGACAGGCACAGTAGCAATGATGGCGATTAGAGACACGCTTGGAAAAAAAAGGTTATAAGAAACATAAGTTGGAAAAGAGATTTTAATATTCGCTCTCAAAAGGTTTGCTTTTAGATCATTGAATAATGGGAGCAATCTATCCAGACTTTTTCCCATAAATTGTTGAGGAGCTGCTAAGAAAGATGTTATTGAGACGCCTTTTTTTGTTTCTTTCTCACTCAAGAACTAAGCCCCAATTTTGCCTTATTCACTAATCTTTCCGGATCCGTATAATACTCCCTTATTACTGCTCCTACTTCATTATACCTTCTTATCTTACTTTTTTCCATCCAATTTAAGATGAGTTTACGATTTTCTACTTCATCATCAAAATGTTTCTTATCAATACCATTAATTTCCATGATCTGTTCTAAAACGATGCTCTTACCTGAGTACTCGAAAGAATCATCATATGGATTCCATTTGAATACTTCATTTGTCAAAACTTCTTTAGAAACAGGATCTATTCCCACAATCTCCACTATGTGACTTACTTTCCTAACTAAAAGATCTTTTATGTTAACCTTCCTAGTCATCGCAACGACGTTTAATGTGGGTAATAAAGTACGCGGAATGTTCATAGGCTCAGATTCGAGTCTGTTGAGTGCCGCGGTCGGTGAATCGGCATGAATGCTTGATAATCCCCCATGTCCTGTTGCCATCGCTTGGAACAGCGTGTAGGCTTCTCCTCCCCTAACCTCTCCGACTATTACATAATCGGGCCTCTGCCTCATGGCAGCTTTCAATAGATCAAATAGATTTATTTCTGCGGCGCCACCAACTGAACCGAACCCGATTCTTGCAACTGATGAAATCCAGTTTTCATGGGGAAGGTTAAGTTCGGCCGTATCTTCTATGGTTATTATTTTGTTATCAGGTGGTATGAATGCCGATAGAGAATTGAGTGTTGTGGTTTTTCCAGAGGCCGTTCCTCCGCCTATTATTATGTTAGCTTTTCTTTCAATAGCAAGCCAAAAGTAAGCCGCTATATGAGGATCTAAAGTATTAAAGTCGATAAGATCCGACACCGTTAGCGGATCTGATCTGAATCTCCTAATAGTGAAAGTGCTCCCTTTCCTTGTGACTTCCCTTCCATAAGTCAATTGGATTCGACTTCCATCTGGAAGACTTGCATCAAGCATCGGACTTGCAATGCTGATATGTTTGCCCGCAAGATATGCTAGCCTTACAACAAAAGCATCAAGCTCATCCTCTTTGAAAATTATGTTCGTGGGCATTGATTCATACTTTCGGTGCCAAATATATAAGGGAATGTCGGGGCCATCGCATGAGATATCTTCAGTCATATGATCGTACATCAGAGCGTCTATCTTTCCAAAGAATATCAGATCTCTGGTAAGATAATACTGAATTTTATCGATAACTTCAGATCCTAATTTAATCTTGTATGCGGCAACAATTCTTTTAATTGCGTTTTTCAAGTATTCTGAGGCTTCATCCCTTGACTTCAGTTCATTTACGTTTACATCAAGCACTTCATAGAGAATTTCTCTTATTCGCTTAAGCGCTTCTTTTTCTTCTTCTAAAAGAGTGGGTTCTATTAAGACATATTTGTTCCCTTTTGTTTCTGGATCCCTGCTTATCGCTGCGTGGATATTAGGCTCTTTAAGAAGGAATATATCACTAAACGATTGGGAATCTTTATCATCGGTTGACTTAGATTCTTCAAATTCCTGTTCCATTCACTTCACCAATATAAATCAAAGCATTATTAATTTTTTATTAGCGTAATTAGGAAATTTCGATGATAAAATAAAAAAATGGGGAGATAAAAATGTACGGTTTTGGATTTCTAACCAGAGCCGCCACATATTGCAGAGAATGAAAAGACTCCACCGGATTCCGAGACAATTTTAACGGTGTATTGAACTCCTGCTGTTACAGAAGTAACAGGGCAAGTGAAGATCTCTGTATCCCCGATAGCAAGGACGTTATCATTCGCTGAGGCAGCGCCATCAAATGCTTGTATTCCACTGTCCGTCTCCACATAAATCGCATCTACTGTCACAACAGAGCTACCCACGTTACGAAGCGTCAGTGCTAGATCGCCGGTAGCGTTCCAAGAAAAGACGTCCATCATGATCTGTTCTGTAACCTGCTCTCCTCCACCGGATTCTAGGGTTCCAACGAGTCCCATGGCCCATACGTATACTAGTATGGCCGCGGCCACGGCTATAGCGATGACCAGTAGAGTCGCGATGACTGGAGAAACTGCGTCTTTATTTGCTCTAAAACGTTTCATCATTTTTTAATCACTTTTTTTATTTTTTCGGTAAATATAGTTCACAAGGTTACCCTTTAAAACTAACTGTTTATTTGGATTATTGCTTAATTTTAGCAATACTGTCCAAACATAGAAATGTACGGAACATATATAAAAGTTTTTATGTGTTACATAATTACATTTTTAAAGAGTGATATAAAAGTGTGTAAACACTCACACTATCAATTTCAACATTATACATAGTGGGGGCGATATCAGGTTTGATTAACCATCCATTAGAGTAAGAGTTTCTTTAAAAGTTTGGGTTAGACGGGTAGATGATATCTGTGAAAGATCTATCAAATAAAAGAGGTTGAAAACATCAGGGATGAAAAACATTGATTGCT
>JAAEEL010000077.1 GCA_013415795.1 Methanocellales archaeon
GAATGGGATCATTATCGAGACTATAACTAATGAATGTAGGATATATACTGCATAAAAGTTAGGTGACATCCATTTAATCAATCTTCCCTGTGTGTAAAATCTTTTCTTGAAGATATATGCTAAACTAATAATAATGCTTAAACAGGCAATGGATTCCCATATTGAGATTACTAAAGACTGCCAGGAAAACGTACCTAAAAAAAGATCAAGATCATAACCCATACTCATGCCCACAGCAAGCATAATCGGCAAAGCAATTATTGATAAGAGAGCAACTGGTTTCCATGGTTTTGGGTTTGATAAATTCCCAAACCATCCACCCCTGTATGCCAGTATCCCCGCCCAGAAACAGAAGATGTAATGAGTAAAATGTCCTAACTGGAAATGATCCAATACCTCAACTCCAACAGGATACCATATCCTTACAAAGAAGGTCCCCAGTGCAATTGCTATAATGCTCCCAGTAACTGCTGCGTTTGTTGGAAAATTATTCTTAAATGGATTAAACGAATAACTGGAAACAAGCCTGTAAAAAACATATGCTGTTGAAAAAATCAGCAAAGCCTCTACAAACCAGAGAGGTCCGGGTTCCCAAGTATAAAGGGGGTGTTGAAGTCGATAAATAACTATTCCAAAGAAAGATGATTCCCTTCCTTCGGCGAAATTTAATACAATGTAATCAATAATGGGAGTAATTAAAGTGGTGTAAACCAACACAGGTATACCTAAACGTATTAATCGGTCTTTCAAGAATATTTTTGGTCCTTTTTTATCATAGGATCTTGGAACAAAATATCCGGAAAGAAGAAAAAAGAATGACAAAACATAGCTTTGATTGATAGCATTAAATAATAAAAAGATAATGGGACTGATTTCATCAGTTGGAATTTCCTTAAGGGGCCAGCCACCTGAACCCCCATAGGCGACAGCAACATGGTGAATGACAATCAAGACAATCAAAAAAAGCCTGATATTATCTATATAAAGAATTCTTCCTGATTTAGAGGATACATTCTCAGGCAAGCTCAAAACACCACAGCTATATTAAAAAAAGTTACAATTATATAAATTCTTCGATAAGAAAATAAAAAAATTAAGGAGTAAAAGCTATTGAGCCCAAACGTTAAATTTCATTACAAGGAAAGGTTTCACTAGTCATCTCTTGAACAGTAACGGACCTTCAATATATTCAAGAATTATTAGGATACAAAAACACTAATATAACTAAGATCTAGACCCATGTAAAAAATAAAAACTGAACAAGATATCAAAACTCTTTTAGATATTTGATATTCAAAGAGATAAAAAAAAAAGAAGAGATGATTAGGACATAAAAAAATTTGGATAGAGGCTTATGATCAGAAAACCATTCATATTAAAAATTTTTGAAGCGACGGATATGCAAAGGTGGAACGATAAGATACGTCCTGTAGAACTAAGAGAATTGGATAAACAGGCACATAAAATGATAATCGCATACCTTTTAGGTAAATTCGAGGAAGAAAATAATAGTGAAAATTTTGATTGGATAGAGATCATAGAGGGTGGAATTTTTGAATTTTTACAGCGTTTAATTGTTACTGACTTGAAGCCCCCAATATTTCACAAAATAAAAGAAGACCCAGAAAAGTACAAAAAGTTAAACGATTGGGTTTGTGAAGAGATAGAACATATTATATCACCTTTAGGTAATAATTTTTACAAGAGATTCCAAGATTATCTATCAAATCCAAGTGAAAATGTGAATAAAAGAATTTTGAGTGCTGCTCATTTTTATGCTACCAAATGGGAGTTTGACGTAATTGAACGGGCCAATCCAAACGGATACGAAATCTCAGAAATAAAAAGTTATTTACAAGCAAAACAGGAAAAATACTATGATTTAGAGGGCATACGACAGTTATCACTGTACTCCAAATTAAAGAATTTTGTTGACTTATGTGGTGAGCTTAGGTTTCAAGTAAGGTGGAGCCATTTGCACAGGATTCACGAGACATCTGTTCTCGGTCACATGCTAATCGTTGCTATGTTAAGTTATTTGTTTTCATTGGAGATAGGTTCATGCAGAAAAAGACGAATCAATAACTATTTTACGGGATTATTTCACGACCTACCAGAAATTCTTACAAGGGACATAATTTCTCCGGTTAAAAAAGATGTTAGAGACCTTAGTCCTTTGATCAAAGAATACGAGAAGGAAGAAATGGAAAAAAAGATATATAAATTGATTCCAAATGAATGGCATTCAGAAATGAGAATGTTTACTGAGCGTGAATTCGAAAGTATTGTGACTATAAACGGAAAAATGGAAGAAAAAACCTCCGATCAAATTAGCAATTATTTTAATGAGGATAGGTACAATCCAAGAGATGGGGAGATCGTTAAAGCAACCGATTCTCTTGCTGCATTCATAGAGACCTATTTGGAATTGAGTGAGGGCATGACCAGTAAAGCCCTTAAAGATGCCAAAAGCGAATTAATAGAAAAATGAAAAGGAAAAAATATTTCAGGTATAAATTTTGGAGATATATGCGCCGATTTTGACTTATAAAAATTACTTTTTATAGTTTGCATGAAGCCCCTCAAATGCCTAGCCATTATATAAAATTAAGACATAGGGGAGAAACTACCGATAAATACAAATCTGGTGGGACATTCTGATACCTAATAGGAAATCTATGGGAGGATATAAAATGAAAGTTTTTGCAATAAACGCCAGTGCACGTAAAGATGGAAACACAGCTACACTCATAAATCATGTTTTCGGCGAACTACAAAAAGAGGGTTTTGAAACAGAGCTTTTTCAGCTTTCTGGCAAGAAAATCCAGGGTTGTAAGGCCTGCTACAAATGCTTTCAAAACAAAGATCAGCGTTGTTCGGTGAATGACGATATTCTAAACGAGTGCATCGAGAAGATGCTTGATGCAGACGGAATAATATTGGGTTCACCCACCTATTTCGCCAACGTCAGCACTGAAATGAAGGCTTTGATCGACAGGGCAGGATTTGTGGCCAAGTCTAATGACAATATGTTCAAACGAAAGGTAGGCGCTGCTGTTGTTGCTGTTCGCAGGGCAGGCAGCATTCACGTCTTTAATTCTATCAATCACTTCTTCTTTATCAATGAAATGATAGTTCCCGGTTCTTCCTACTGGAACTTGGGCGTTGGACTAGACATGGGTGCAGTGGAAAAAGATGAGGAGGGCATTATGACGATGAAAGTTCTAGGAAAAAACATGGCATGGATTTTAAAGAAGTTGCATGAGTAAAAAAAAAATACTCAACTCAGATTTGTACAGATAATTCACCAAAAATTCATCCCTTTTCTCTCAGCTTAAAATATATGCAAGACATTAGATACAATCGCGTCGAGATCTTCAAAGCTATCTACATTCAATTCCCATAAAACAAATAATACAAAAAATACACAAGATTTAAAAGAAAAATAATTTTAAAAGAAAAATACTTAACAAGCTTTTTTAACTTTGAAAAACGATTTAGAGCTGTGGTTACATTGGCTCATCCAGCATTTGACATAAGAGGATCGAAAGGGCAGGAGCTCTCTGGCAGGAGAATAATTCTAGGCGTGACAGGTAGCATAGCAGCCGTCGAAACGGTCAAGTTGGCAAGAGAGCTAATGAGATTTGGTGCAGACGTTCGAGCGGTGATGTCGCCTTCCGCCCAAAAAATCATACATCAACAAGCACTTCAATATGGAACCGGTCATGAAGTGATTACTGAAATCACCGGCAAGACAGAACATGTTGAGCTATGTGGAGACAGAGAGGATAAAGCAGATCTTTTGTTGATAGCCCCTTGCACGGCGAATACTATCGGAAAGATCGCAGCTGGAATAGATGATTCCTCGGTGACGACCTTTGCCACCACAGCAATTGGGTCGGGCATACCAATTATCATTGTTCCTGCCATGCATGTTTCAATGTACTCACATCCTATTGTCATGAAAAATATCAAGAGACTTGAAGAACTAGGAACAGAATTCATGCGCCCAAGGATGGAAGAAGGCAGTGCGAAGATTGCTAGCATGGATGACATCATTATACGTGTGTTACGAGTTCTCGGCAGTAACGAATTGAGAGGTAGAAAGGTGTTGATAACAGCTGGAGGGACTGCAGAGTCCATAGACCCAATCAGAATACTAACTAGTCGTAGTTCTGGCAAGACCGGGCTAGAACTAGCAAGAGAGGCATATATTAGAGGGGCAGAAGTCAAACTCGTCCAGAGAGGGTATAGCAACTATTCTGAGATCGAGAGCATAAGCGTCGAAAGTGCTCAGCAAATGACAGATTCTGTGCTTAAAGAGTTGAAAAAGGGATTTGACGTATTAATATGCCCTGCCGCTATATCTGATTACACTGTCGATAAAAGCCCAAACAAGATTTACTTTGGCAAGGAACTGACTTTATCGCTGAAGCCTGTTCCTAAGCTGATAAAGATGGTAAGGAAGAAATATCCTGATTTGACCATTATAGGCTTCAAAGCAGAAACTAATGTTCCGGTGGAAGAGCTTATCTCAAGAGCGATGTCGATGAAGGATAAAAATAAGCTAGATTTGGTTGTAGCAAATGATGTCGGCAAGGGTGGGATAGGTGAAGATGAAAATGAGGTATATGTCATCAGTAACGAGATCACGCAGTTCAAGGGTTCAAAGAGAAGCATAGCGAAAAATATTATCGATGCTTTGGTTGGGGTGTTATGAGGGGGAGGGTAAGAGCTTATGCACCATCACACATAACCGGTTTTTTTGAAATCTGCGAGAACTCGAATCAAAAATATATGGGGTCTAGGGGTTGCGGATTTACCCTGCAAGCAGGAGTGACCACAGAGGTCACGGTAGACGAGGGTAGAGGTATATCTGTAATTATAAATGAAGCCAATGTAGAGGCCCCTACCACCCGGTCCGTCGTGAGGAAATTAGCAAGTGAACGTTTAGTAGAAGTGCTTAGCAAGACAGATGTACCAATAGGGTGCGGTTTCGGAGCCAGCGGAGCCGGTGCATTAAGTACAGCACTTGCTCTGAGCTATGCTATGTCCCTGAATCTGAGTTATAATGGCGCTGCAGAGGTTGCTCATGTAGCCGAAATTGAGAACAAGACAGGCTTGGGAGATGTGATAGCTCAAACACAGGGCGGTGTCATAATTCGAAGGGAGCCTGGAGCGCCTGGCATTGGTAAGGTAGATAAGATTCCAGTCAAAGATCTAGAAATTAATCATGTTGTGCTGGGTGATATTTCGACGAAAGACGTGCTAGGGGACAAGAGATCAAAAATACGAATAAATCGGGCTGGGAAAGCCGCTATAAAGGAGCTTCTTAAACGCCCAACAATTCAGAACTTCATGTTATTATCAAAGAGATTCGCCATTGAGAGTGGTCTCATGAGCGATTTTGGAATAGAAATTGTAGAGGCGGTTGAATCCTGCGGTGGGATGGCAAGCATGGCTATGCTAGGAGAGGTTATCTTTTCAATAGGGGGTTATGAAGCACTAAAGGAATTCGGACCCGTTCGAACATACAAGATAGGGCATAACGGAGCACGTTTGTTATGATACCGAAGGATCATCCTCGCTACTTATCATTGATGATCAGAGAGAGGCTCGTGAGAGGATATGAGTCTGGAATCGTCTGTACCCAAGGTTTAATAGCTCATGGAAGAGGAGAGGCATTTGATTACCTGATCGGGGAAAAGACTACCAAGGCGGCCATGTATGCGACAAGGGCTGCAGTGGCAACTTTGTTGGTTGCAAAATATCCCATTATATCTGTGAACGGCAACACTGCTGCCCTGGTACCAGACGAGATAGTACTTTTAAGTGAAAATATAAATGCAATTATTGAGGTAAACCTATTCCATCGAACCGAAGAACGCGTGAACAAGATAATAGCTCATCTAAAGGCATATGGGGCAACAAAAATACTTGGAAAAAGGGTTTATAAAAGCATACCAGGCATAGAGCATGAAAGGGGCAAGGTGGATGAAGAAGGGATCTATAGGGCGGATACAGTGCTCGTTCCCTTGGAGGACGGGGATAGATGCGAAGCCCTGGTGAGAATGGGCAAGACCGTTATAGCGATAGACCTAAATCCGCTGAGTAGAACATCCAAAACGGCCACCATAACAGTGGTGGATAATGTAGTTAGAGCCGTACCAAACATGATAAAGTTGTCCGAAGAATTAAGATACATGAATAAGAGAGAGTTAAAAGAAATAATAGATGCATTCGATAATGAACTAAATTTGCAGAATGTGATTAAGCATGATAATTAAAAGGCTTTCAGATTTAAATGATACGGAAATTGATCGGTTATTAAACAGGGAGATTGCTATTCAAAGGGCTATGGAATCCGTAAAGAACATCATAGCAGATGTGAAAGAAAAAGGCGATGCTGCCCTGATAAATTACGCCAAGGAATTTGATAAGGTTGAGATTAAAGAGTTGGAGGTTACAGAAGAGGAACGACAGGGGGCAGAAAGATATCTGGATAAAGAGCTTATTGGATATATGGAGAGGGCTTCTCTAAACATCGCAGCATTCCATGGAGAACAATTGAAAGAGGATATGTGGCTGTCAGAATTTTCACTTGGAATTACTTTGGGTCAAAAGATTGCACCATTGGATTGTGTAGGTGCATATGTGCCCGGTGGCTTGGCATCCTATCCTTCAACAGCTCTTATGACCGTGATTCCCGCAAAGGTGGCAGGCGTGGAAGACGTTATAGTATGCACTCCACCCAAGCCAGATGGAAGCATAGATCCGCTTACACTAGTGGCCACAAACATCGCTGGGGCAGATAAAATATATAAGGTGAGTGGAGCTCAGGCCATAGCAGCGATGGCCTATGGCACAGAGACTATCCCAAAGGTTGATAAAATCGTTGGCCCTGGAAACGTCTACGTAACCGCTGCTAAAATGCTGGTGAACAACGACGTTGAGACTGACTTTCCTGCAGGTCCCAGCGAGATCATGATACTCGCAGACCAACCTCTGAATAAAAGCTTGACAAAAAAGGCGTCAATCATTGCATCGGATATGATCGCACAGGCTGAACACGACCCTATGTCACTTTCCATCCTAATCACCAATTCAGAAGAGCTTATGAAAGCTGTTAGCGGCGAGTTGAAAGCGCAAGTGAAAAAAGCTCAACGGAAAGACAGTGTGAAAAAAGCAATAGAAAGTAGCGCAATTCTAACCGTGAAAGACCTGGATGAGGGGATTGAATTCATAAACAAATTCGCTCCAGAGCATGTGGAACTCATGATCTCAGATCCTCTGAGCGTTTTGAAGAAGATTAAACATGCTGGCTCAATCTTCATCGGAGATTATTCTCCGGTGGCAGGAGGCGATTATGCATATGGTGCTAATCACGTTCTCCCTACAGGAGGGTATGCTAAGGTATTTTCTGGCCTGAATGTGGATCACTTCACAAAGAAGACAAGCATTCAGATGCTTAGTAAGGATGGGCTTCGTAGCATAAAAGATGCCATAATAGCTCTTGCCAGAGCAGAGGGATTTGAAGCCCATGCAGAGTCTATCAAGAAGAGATTCGATTAATCAAGGGCTGTATTAAATGCTAAGAACACATTACTCTCGAGACATAACGCCAGATGATGATGGTAAGAAGGTAGTAATGGCAGGATGGGTCCATGAAACAAGAGATCTGGGTGGAATTACATTTCTCATTCTCAGAGATAGGGAAGGGTTAGTGCAAGTAACACTATCCAAGAAAAAGACAGATGAAAAATTGTTCAACCTGATACGTAGCATTTCCAGAGAATCCGTGGTTTTGGTATCTGGGTTGGTCAAAAGGGAGGGAAAGGCGCCCAATAACTACGAAATCATCCCTAGCTATGTCCAAGTGCTGAACAAGGCAGCTTCTCCACTCCCATTGGACGTTACAGGAAAAGTGGGTGCAGATTTGGATACGAGATTGGATTCCAGATTCATGGACATTAGGCGGCAAAGTATAAAGGCAATATTCGTAATTCGTCATCATGTGTTAAAGACGATTCGAACTTTCTTAGATGGTAGCGGCTTTAAAGAGATAAATACGCCCAAGATAGTTGCAACAGCAACAGAGGGTGGTACAGCACTATTTCCGATTACATATTTCGAGCGAGAGGCATTTCTCAGCCAAAGTCCACAATTATATAAGCAGATCATGATGTCGGCTGGGTTGGATAGAGTCTATGAAATCGGACCAATATTTAGAGCGGAAGAGCATGACACTACCAAACATCTAAACGAGGTTAGTTCTGTTGATATAGAGGCTTCCTTTGTTACCCACAAAGATGTGATGTCGATTCTAGAGTTCTTAATTGAGAAAGTATATTCAAACGTGATCAAGAGTTGTAAAAATGAGCTTGAAATTCTGGGCTTGCAACTCAGTACTCCAAAGTTACCATTCAAGAGATTGTCCTATGAAAAGGCGATAGATATTGGTGACATAGAATGGGGTGATGACTTAGATACGGCAACAGAAAAGGCAATCGGAGAAAAGATGGGTAGTCATTACTTCATAGTTGATTGGCCTACTGAGACCAAGCCATATTACACAGAACCATATGCCGATAATCCGGAAATATGCAAGGCTTTTGACCTGATGCATCCTAGAATGGAACTCGCATCAGGATCACAGAGAATACATTCCCATGATCTGCTCCGGAGAAGAATTAAGGCACAAGGACTGAATCCAGATGGATTTGAATTTTATCTGAGAGCTTTCAAATGCGGAATGCCACCACATGCAGGATGGGGTCTTGGTCTGGAACGTTTGCTTATGACGATGCTGAATCTCAACAATATTCGGGAAGTCATCTTGTTCCCAAGAGACAGGCATAGGCTAGCTCCATAGTTTTAATGTGGAATTTTCGATTGGTGGTTTTAAAAAGATAACCGAACGAATGCCTCCCAATCACCGTATTTTAAAAAGAACAGATGCATTTGAAAACATTATAATATAATGAAAACTAAAGCCTTTTAACATCTAATCAGCGACTTTGTTGATTTGATTTTTTTAGTTTCTGAGCTAGAAATGACCTCTCCAGAAGTATTTGAATGGACCCTAATCAAGAAGGAAAGGCCTCCGATAGTACTAAGAATATACTGTAAGGTAAACTACATTATAAGAACCATAAAATATATATGCTCTTTTGGTGATTATTATATTGTGGGATGGGATTAGCTTTGCATATAAAAGATATTGAACTCAGGAATTTCAAATCTTTTGGAAAAAGGGCGAAGATTTCTTTTTTCGATGATTTCACGACGATATCCGGACCCAACGGTAGCGGAAAGTCAAATATAATCGATGCTATCCTTTTCGTATTGGGTTTATCCTCTTCTAAGATGATGAGGGCTGAAAGGTTGACTGATCTCATATACCATGTTAATGGTAAAAATCCAGATTATGCGGAAGTTACCATCAAGTTTGACAATACCGATAGAGAATTTCCCATAGACCAAGATGTGGTCAAAGTAAAGAGACGAATTCAGCGTACTGACGCCGGTTATTACAGTAACTACTATCTTAACAACAAACCTTGCAGTCTAAGTGAGCTTCGAATACATCTCTCTAAGTCTAAGATATTCCCCGAGGGTTACAATGTCGTCGTGCAAGGAGACATTAACAAGATCATTAGGATGAGTCCCACAGAAAGGAGAAAAGTCATAGATGAGATAGCTGGGGTTGCAGAATTTGATGAGAAAAAAGAGCGATCCTTAAAAGAGTTGGAAACCGTTAGAGAGCGCATAGATCGCGCTGAGATCCTCCTCTCTGAGGTGATCTGTAGGCTAGATCAATTGGCTGAGGAAAAAGACCAGGCACTTAAATACAAAGCGCTTAGGGATGAAAAGCGTCGTTATGAGGCATTCACACTACTGTCAAAACGGGAAAGTGTTAACAGAAAGCTAAAAAAAGTTATCAAGGAGCTGAAAATCCAAAATTCAAGGAAAGACATCCTGGTAGGCGATATAACGGATATTAGATTTAATATATCGAAGCTAGAGGAGAAGTTAGGCACTTTAAACGAACAGATCATGATGAAAGGGGAGGATGAACAGATCCGTATAAAAGAGAGTATCATGAGCATCCAGGGTAATATCACTTTTTGCAAGAATTCCATAGAATTTTCTAAAAAAGAGATAGAAGAACTTGAGAAGGATCGAAGGAGAATATTCATCGACATAGATAAAACTCAACTAAAGATAGAGGGATTAACAGCCCAGTTAGGAGAGGAGGGTTTTCGAAAGGCAAGCTTACTTGCAGAGATAAGCGATAAAAAGGATGCATTATCCATAGTTCTGGATAAAATCGCAAAAGTTGATGCAAAATTTGCTGACACGCGTGATAGTCTCGTAGAACTCAAAAAACAGATAGAACAGAAAAGAGGCGAGAAAAACGAATTACTCAGAACAAAGGACAGATTACTCGATGATGTCCGGAGAAATTCAGCCGAGGTAAATGAGGCTGAAAGAGAAATATCGAATGCCAAAGAGCGCATTTATAAAACTGAGAGCGATATGGGACAAATCCAAGAAGAGCTTAAAGAGCTTGATAGAGAACTCAGCAAGAAATCAGATTACACTAGCGATCTGGAAAGTAAAAAATTCACCATAATGAAGGAACTAAGCGAAATAGA
>JAAEEL010000078.1 GCA_013415795.1 Methanocellales archaeon
ATGTTGTATTCTTTATCCCAATATTAGATAGAAAGTAGATTAATGTATGTTGACCTCTAACATTTATCTCTGAAATCGGGAGATATGTAGAAATTTTGAATCTTCCAATTGGCACCTAAAAAAAGGCGTTGGAAGGATTACTAGTCGGTCTACCCTTTACTTCTCCACAATCCATGCAAAGTGCAGCATTCTCTAGCTATTATGTTATCAGCCTTTATAACAAAGGTCGCTTCTGGAGAATCTTTGGAAGTCAGAAACTGGCGGTAGGCTTTCCCGTCGGCAATTACTTCTATCCATCCTATATGGTGTTCTTTCTCCATTGGATGGGGCACTGAGCTGACTTTAATTTTCACTCCTGATTGGGTTTTTTCTATTACTGGAACATGCTTTTCCTTCCCAACTTCGTCTGTCTTTTCTTCAAGCATTTCCATCGGTTGCCCGCAACAAACCAGTTCTCCTACCCCTGCATACAATACTTCTACAATGTTGCCACAAACATTGCATCTATAGACCTGCAATCTTTTGGTCATTTTACGCCTCCTTTTTAATCCTATAACCTATTTTCTTCCATGATTATCGATAGATCCGTGAAGACTGTTGGCTTATATGTTGGAAAAATGCACTTTTGCTGATCGAAGAAAGTCGAATTTTTCTCGGATGAGTGCTTTCAAAATATATAACTGTAGAGAAGCATCAAAGTTAGATAAACTAGAAATATACTGGTATATTAATGTAGATTTTGTCACCTTCATGTCCTAAATTATACTAAAGATTTAAATCCTTTTTCTGTTATTTTATATTTATCTCCGTCTTCTTTCAAGTATCCTGCTTCCATCAGGTCCCTTAACCCGCTTCTCACCCTGAAAAGAGGAAGACCAATAGTGATCGATATCTCCTCTGACGTTCTATTTTCTTTTGCTGCATCTAGAATCTTCTTTCCAGACTCGGTAGGTTTTCCATCCGGACTAATGCAAGCCATTCTATCATTCACCTAATTTTTTCTTGCAGAAGTACCAGTCTTTACAATCGAATCCCTGCTTTAGTCGTTCTTCAGCGGCCTCCTGCGTCGGTGGCGGTGGAACTATAACCGACTCGCCTGGTCTCCAGTTGGCCGGAGTTGCTACATGATGTCTATCTGTTGTTTGTAGTGCATCTATAATCCTCAATATCTCATCCATGTTTCTGCCCGTCGTCAGTGGATAATATATCATTGCTCTAAGGATTCCATCTGGATCGATCACAAAGACGCATCTTGAAGTTTCTGTCTTGCTCTCTCCGGGCATTATCATGCCATAAAGGCTTGCCACATCTTTGTTCAGATCGGCAATGACAGGAAACGGTATCTTTATACCGAAATTCTCCTCGATGTTTCTGACCCAGGATATATGGGAGTAAACACTGTCTATGCTCAACCCCATAAGATTGACATTGCGCAACTGCAGTTCATCAAATATCTCTGCAAATCCTATGAATTCGGTCGTACACACGGGCGTGAAGTCAGCTGGATGCGAAAAAAGTATGAGCCAACTTCCACTAAAATCAGAGAGCTTCAACGTCCCATGTGTTGTTACTGCCTCAAAATCTGGCGCTTTTTCACCCAGTCTGGGCAACCTAGGATACCTTTCCCCCAGTTCGTCTTCCATATTATTACCTCCCTTTGAATTATATTAATTCATAAATTAAAATATCATTTATAGCACAGAATTCGTAACTGCATCTATTATTGAGGCATATATACTATTTATTCATTCTTCTACTAACTTTCTTTTTACCTTTATAATCCTTAATCGCTTCATGAAGCGCATCTGATGCTAGATTGGAACAATGCATCTTTCTTGGAGGCAAACCATCAAGCTCATCCGCCACATCATTGCGGTTTATTTTCATGGCTTCGTCGACATGCTTCCCTTTAGCTAGCTCTGTCACCATGCTGCTTGTCGCAATAGCAGAACCACATCCGAATGTTCTGAACTTAACATCTTTTATAATATCGTCTTTCACCCTAATAAAAATCTCCATTAGGTCTCCACAGACGGGATTTCCTACCTTTCCATATCCATCGGGATTTTCTATAGTACCTACATTTCTCGGATTTGTGAAATGTTCCAGTACTTTTTCACTATAACCTATCTGTGCCATATAAACCACCACATACTACCTATCTATTTTATATAGGCGAAAGTTTCCTCAACCTTTCGACCGTCTCCTTTACAGCCCTTATTATCAGGGGTATTTCTCCAATATTATTTGATTTTCCAAGAGTTAAAACCATTGATCCATGGGCATCTTCGTGTTTTAGACCAATCGCCAATAGTACATGTGAGGGCTCCAAAGTTTTGGAAGTGCATGCTGAACCCGTTGATACCTGTATATGGTATTTCATATCCATGTTCAATAGGATGCTTTCGCCTTCTATGCCACTGAACCGGAAACTGGCATGGTTAGGAAGTCTTCGAGTAGGATGACCCGTGAGATAAGCTTCTTCGATCTTCAGTATCTCATTTATAAGTTTATCCCTTATTTCCCTTAACCTCTCGCTTTCCTTATTCATTTCTTTTTTTATTATCCGTGAAGCTTCCCCCATACCTAAAATAGCAAATAAGTCCTCTGTTCCTGATCTAAGCCCTCGCTCCTGCCCACCGCCAAGAAGGATTGGTTGAAGTTTTACCCCGGGTTTTATATACAACGCACCAGCTCCTTGAGGTCCGTAAATATCGTTAGAAGAAAGTGTTAAAAGATCTATTCCGTCACTTTGGACGTCTATGGGTATACGACCTGCTGCAGCAGTTGCATCCACATGCAAATATAGACCTTTTTCGTGGACTACCTCACCTATCTCTTTGATAGGTTCTATAGTCCCTATCTCATTATTTGCGTACATTATCGAGGTAACCGTAGTATCCTTGGTCAAGATGTCATTAAGTTTACCTGTATCGACAATGCCCATTGAATCAACTGGTATTATTTTCAACTCAAAGCCACTTTTCAGAAGCTCTTTCATGGAATTAATGACTGATATGTGGTCTATAGCGCTTGTAGCAACTTTTTTACCCTTTTTTATGTTTCTAAGTGCCGTTCCCTTAATAGCCAAGTTGTTAGATTCGGTCGCTCCACTGGTAAAGATGATATAGCCCCCGTCTTCTGCGTTTATAAGTTCTGCCACCTTTTCCCTAGCATCTTCTATAATTCTTTTCGACTCCAATCCCATTGAATGGAGAGATGAAGGATTTCCAAAACCACTTTTAAGAAAAGGTTCAGCAAAATCCAATATCCTTGGATCAATTGGCATCGATGATGCGTGATCCAAGTATATATTTCTCATGGATCGTACCTAAAACCACATTGTTGCAGTTGCATCCAGTGCCAGGTCGTTCAGTGTTCCTGCCCCCACTATTTTCACTCCCTTTATTAATTCAACCTTTTCCCAACCAAACATCTGTTTGGATGCTTCGCATGCATATATTTCAATTCCCATCTCTAGAGTTTTGTGTATCATTTCCAACACACTTGGGAAGCTTCCAAGTTTTATCTTTTCTGCTACACCAAGAAGCAAGACTCTCAATCCTTGACCAAGATAATACACTTTTGCGTCAATGTCCATCATCTTCGCAGTTTGAGCCAAAACCAAAGGTGAATACTGTCTTTCGGGCGTATCACTTGTTTGTACATAAAGAATTGAATTTTCGTTTTCCATTTTAAATCAACCCCAATATTAGTTTCCATCCCATTGAATAGATATCTTACTCGTCTAACTTAAGTCATTTCATCCTTTTGATATAAAAGGTCAATATTGTCCCCTCTTTTTCAAATTTCAGAATAGTATGTCCGGTACGCTTAGCCCACCGTTTGATATCCTCTTCAGCTGCCGGGTCATCGGCCTCCACCTTCAGCACTTGCCCCACTTCAATCTTTTCTATTTCCTCCTTGGTCATGGCAATGGGCATAGGACAGTAGAAACCTACGCAGTCTAACTCTGCATCTGAAACAATATCTGAATCCCTCATCGAATTCTCTCCTATATTTATCTATTCTGCCTTCCGATATTCATGACTACCAATATAACCGTATAGATCATATATAGTCACAATTTTATTCTTACGCTTCCATACGTCTTACTTTCTATGAATCAAAAATGTTTTTTGAGATATACTTAAAAGCTGAAAGACTTGCGATAGCTCCTTGTCCAGCAGCAACAATTATCTGTTTTTCAGGAACGTCGGTAACATCTCCTGCAGCAAATAGCCCGGGAACATCAGTTTCACACCGCTTGTTCACAATTATTTCGTCTTTTTTATTGGTATTAACATCACACCCAGGTCCTTTTACAGGCATTGAACCAATCTCGATGAAAACACCTTGCACATCTAGCATTCTTTCTACAGATTTATTAACCTGTAGTTTTATATTATTTACAAATTTATCTCCCATGATCTCTTTTGTGTTAGTGTTGTTGAGGATTTCTACTTTATCTGATTTTTTTATCTTTTCTATCATTATTTCATCCCCTTCAAGATCATTATTAATATTAATTAGATAAATTTTATTTGCAATGGACATCAATTGAATTGTAGCATCCATGGCAGAATTGCCACCGCCAATTACTGCAACATCTTTTCTTGCAAATAGAGGTGCATCACATGTAGCACAATAAGTAACTCCTCTGTTTTTGAATGCTACTTCACCAGGCACACCAAGTAATCTTGGCTTTCTTCCTGTGGCAACTATTGCAGTTAAACACTCATATTCTCCTTTATCTGTCTCCACCTTGAAATGATTGTCTAACTTTCTGAAACACAGTACCTCAGTATTTTCTTTTATTTCAACATCAAAACTTTTCAAGTGTTCCTCGAACTTTTTTGCCAATTCAGCACCTGAGATGAACTGGTATCCAATGTAGTTTTCGACAGTTGCCGAGGATGCCGCATATCCGCCGATATTCTTGGTTACCACAAGTGTTTTCATCTTTTTCCTTGCAGCATACACTGCAGCAGTTATGCCTGCTGGACCTGCTCCGGCGATTATTAGGTCATACATTACTTAGCTCACTTTCTATTGCTTCTCTATCAAAACCAACAATGATCTTTTCGTTGATTTCAATTTGAGGGACCCCCATTTGTCCAGATTTTTTAATCATCTCTTCCGCGGCTTTGCTATCCACTGAAACATCTATATCTTCAAAGTCAACACCTTTTTCTTTGAGGAAACTTTTTACCATCCGACAATATGGGCATGTTGGTGTCGAGTACACCTTAATTTTTGCCATTTTTCACCTCCCTACAACTCAAACTTGTATGGCATTCTCTTCATTTCATCTCACAGATTGGAAACCTTTTGACAGCTACAGAATTTTTTACAGCTCCAGAATTAACCCCATATAAAAAAGGTATTTAAGAATTATTTTTCTTATTCCACATAAACCAGATAGTTCCTCTTGGATTCTCTCTTTAATCATAAAACATCCCTCCACTACTGGTTCTAAAGCGAAATAACAGAAAGAGGACTTATTACTTATCTTATACAGAAATAACCTCTTTCACCTCTGGTACTTCCTGTTTTATTGCCTTTTCTATACCCATCTTTAGTGTCATCTGGCTCATCATACATCCGCTGCATGCACCCATTAACTTTACCTTTACAACTCCATCGGGTGTAATCTCTACCAACTCCACATCGCCACCATCTGCCTGTAGCGCGGGTCTCATTTTATTTAAAACGGATTTAACTCTCTCCTGAATCATGTTTTCCTCCTTTCATTTAAAGATTTTTTGAAATTTTCATGTTACTATCTTTTCAAACTGGTCTTTAGATACCCCACAAAGAGGGCAAACCCAATCATCTGGCAGCTCCTCAAAGGATGTTCCAGGCTTAATCCCAGAATCAGGGTCACCAATTTTCGGATCATACACATATCCACAAACTTCACATATGTATTTGTCCATCTTTCTAACCTCTCTCTTGAGCTCCCCTTTATGATTCATAGTTTAGGATTGCACCTTTATATATATTGGCTAAATTTTCGATGATTTACCATTCTGCATTTCATGGCAGTAGACAGATACATGTCCGTCATCATCAGAGCTTTTAGCTTCAATCGATTGTACAATAAAAATAAATAGTGTGAGTTCTGATGTCAACCTCTTCAATTACTTCAACATAAAGATAGAAAAAATAATCATCTAAAATCAGAAGAAAATAAGCACTTGAGCCCAAAATGTTCAATAAATTTTATTTATGACTCTTTTGATAATATTTAAATTATAAACATGGGACTTTATTGAATAAATGCGCGGTTTAAATTCTTTTTATCTATGATAATCCATATTTTTGTAGTCTCGAATATCTTCTGG
>JAAEEL010000079.1 GCA_013415795.1 Methanocellales archaeon
CTGGACCTCTCTGGTTTGTAGAGGCTTTGCTGATTTTTTCAACAGTATATGTTCTTTATAGGCTCATTTCCAATTATTCGTTTAATCCGTTTAAGAATACTTTTCCAACAAATGCGGCAGTTACGGGAAGCATTATAGCAATTGCACTGGGAACTTTCTTTGTAAGGATATGGTATCCTGTTGGAGTTGAAGTATGGGATCATTTCCAGTTAGGACATTTTACCCATTACATATTCTCTTTCTGGGTGGGGTTATTGGCATACCGAGGGAGATGGTTTGAGAATTTATCAAACCCAAAACCATGGAAAAGGGTCGCTATCTTATCAATAATTGCTCTGCCGATTATGATTGCTGTGGGCATGGGTATGGGTTATGATATTAATACTTTTTTAGGTACCTTTTCATGGCAATCTTTAGTACTCTCAACATGGGAATCAATTGCCTGTTTAAGCATTATTATTAGTTTAGCATATATTTTCAAGAACAGATTTGACACACAGGGAAGATTGATTAAATGGATGTCCCCTAATTTCTATGCAGTATATATCCTCCATGCATTAGTTATAGTCTCTATAATGATCCCATTCTTATATATTGCAATACCAACAGCATTGAAGTTCTTCTTTGTTTCATTAGTCAGCGTTCCTATGTGCTTCGTAATTAGTGATTTAATCCGAAGGGTCCCCTACACCAAAAGGGTCTTGGGGTAGGGCAATTTTTCTTTTTGATAGGCATATGTTTCATATGTTATATCAAATAGGAAAAAAAACTCTTACTAATTTTTGCATTAGGTTTATTAACTCCATTTCAAGAAGAATCATTGCCTGATTTTTGCTCTATCGTTTTTATTGTGATGATGTGAATGGTCACACAAATAGCGATTAGAAGTAAAAACATCCGAATTAATAAGTTTGATATGGCAAAAAATATTGCGTAACCCATTCCTAACCATAGAATTATCAATGTGAATGCTTTATTTTTTATTGAAATACCTCTACCTTCCACATAATCTGTTAAATACGGGCCAAAAACCCTGTTATTAAATAACCATTGTTGCAATCTATAGGAGCTTTTTCCGTAGAAAAAGGCAGCCAATAAAAGAAAAGGGGTTGTTGGCAAAAGTGGAACAATGGTGCCTATCAATCCTAATATCACACATATGGATCCAAGAATGATAAAAACAATCTTTGTGAAATCTCTCATTATAACACCGTAATTTTTGAGCTTGATAGTATCTTTTTTATGGGGCCTAGGTAACTACAAGCAAGACTATAAGTGATCTATAATTTCGAATCCGGCCGATATGTCCTGGCTTTTTCAGCATTTGCGGTATAATCATCACCTATGTCAACTTCAATAGTCTTTTCCCTCGATCTCTCACCTCTTATTATTTTGACATCACTCTTCTTCACATTAAAAAATTTTGCTAACAACTCAATCAAAGCCTTATTTGCCTTACCTCCAACTGCTTGAGCCTTTAAATGCACCTTAATTTGCCCCATCTCTTCTGAAATATCATTTTTCTTTGCGTTAGTAACTACTCGTACATTTATCACTTTCATTTTAAGAACCCGATTGTTTTCATACTTCTTATTGTAACATAACTTGGCTCTCCAAAATATGCTGACAGTTTCTTCTCCAATTTTTCCAACCTTCTAATAACGGCCTATCGGGATATAACGCTTTCATCCTAATGCTTAGGATATTTTAAATTCTATTTTTACCTGTCCTCTGAAATAAACTAAATAACTAAATAATGTGAAGTCTTTGCAAGCTGCCAGATGTCGTGTGTTCATTGCTATTATTTATCTTTGACTTTTGAAACTGTGAATATCCTCTTTGGTAATTTTTCCATTATGTATGGCAGTTGCAACTAAAACACCGCTTACTCCGATCTTCTCCATACGTCTAATGTCTGATATATCATTTATGCCACCCCCTACTAGAAGTGGTATGGAAGTTGATCTGACCATTTTTTCTATCCTCTCCTCTACCATTCCACAAGAGGTTCCAACCCTCTTCAGATCAAGATATATTATCTTCTTGATATCATAAGATGAAAATATCTTGATTATATCTTTGGCGCCCAAACCTACAAACTCATCCATCCTCGTCAATAAATTATCACCCTTGAAATCAATGCTCAAAACGATTTCGCACATGGCAGTCATTTTTGCCAACTCATCTAATGACTTTAATGTCTCGGTTCCAACCACTACATCTCCTACATCTGATAAATCCTTAGCATCTCTTGCAATGGATATGCCGCTGTCCAGTAGAATATCAAAACCCAATTTCTTTATCTCCGACACTAATCCAAGGTTAGAACACCGCTTTTCGATCGCATCCAGATCAGCTATATAAAGTTCTCTCGCACCAAGCTTTTTGAATTCATTGGCGACTTCTATTGGGTTTGTAGAAGCGGTCAGGACACTATTGATTGGCCCATATTTCTTTCTATCCCCGGCTTTGGCATGAACCACAATACCGCTCTTTATATCCATAACAGGAATGATAATCATCACTATAATATATGGAGTGTTTTTAAATATTATTCCATGAAAATTTTCGTTTTTGAGTATGCCAGCGCTGGAGTTTTAGGTGCCACACCTCTACTAACCGAGGGCTATGCCATGCTAAAAAGCATTTGTAGCAGTCTATCCGCTGCTGGTCACGAAGTACATACTTTTTTATTTTCAGAGATAAATGAACTTGGTATTAGGCCTCCGGCAGACAAAATCGAAACATATTCCTCCATGCATGATGCGGAAAAAATCTTGTCACATGTGGATGCCTGTATACCCATCGCTCCAGATAATCTATTGTACGATCTTACTAAGATGGTCGAAGCTAAAACTTCGCTAATAGGGTGCCCATCCAAAAGCATCTTATCCTGCTCAAACAAGGATGAGACTTATAAGATCGTTTCCGAGGTATCGAAATATTTTGATGTACCAGAATATGAGACTCTTCCGCTGGAGAACGACCCTGTAGTAGAATATTGTAGTGAAATCGGATTCCCTGTTGTCATCAAGCCGGTTGACGGCTCAGGATGTGAAGGAGTAAGTTTGATCAATTCCAAGGAAGAGATAACAGATGCCATAAAAAAAGTATCCTATGTCTCGATGGCGAAGAAGCTTATCGTACAAAAGTTTTGTGAAGGTGAGCATATGAGCTGTAGCATCATTTGCTCAAAATCTCGTGTGCTCCCTCTTTCCATGAATTCTCAAAGAATAAAAATATCTGGCAATATCAGCTATCTGGGTGGCATCTCTCCATATCCTTGTGTTCATAAGGAGGAAATATTTGAAGAATCAAAGAATATCGCACAAAACCTGGAGTTATCTGGTTTTGCTGGGATAGATTTGTTGGTATCTGGGGATAAAATATCTTTTATGGAGGTAAACCCACGAATTACCACTTCTTTCATAGCTCTCTCTAATGTAATGCGAACCGGTGAACTGCTGGTGTCCTGTGTTGAAGACAGTCTTCCAGCTTCCGTAAATCTCAATGGCTTTGGTTCTGTCGTAATTTTTCCTTTGAAAAGGGGCTATGACTTAGACTATAAAAAAATACTGCAGATTCCTGAAGTTATATCTCCTCCTTTTTCTGAGGAAGGTACGACCCTCATATCTGTCAAGAGTCCAAGTTTATATGGTATCGTAGATGAAATTAATGTTGTTCAAAAAAAGTTGAGAGATTTAGGTTTATTATGTTGATCATCGGCCTAGATATAGGTGGTGCTTACACAAAAATCGCCACTATAAAAGTCCAAGGAAAAAAGATGGAAGCACTGGATATAAGCTCCGAATATTTTCCATTTTGGAAGTTCAGCAATCAGTTTCCTCAATTAATCAGAGAACGCCTTCCTGAAGAAGAAAAATTGATAGGAGTTACAATGACGGCTGAACTAGCGGACTGCTTTTCCTCTAAGGAAGAAGGCGTTGAACATATTTTGAACTCTGTTCGCTCCATAGCAAAAACTTTGGTCCTAAACACCTCTGCAAAATTCATCAATGCAGAGAAAGCTCTTGAATCTCCACTAGAAGTGGCAGCCTCTAACTGGATTGCAGCCCCTCTTCTAATATCGAAGTATGTGCCAAATGCCCTCTTCATTGATGTCGGGAGCACGACGACGGATATCATTCCCATAATAGATGGAAATCTTTCAGCCCTCGGGCGAAACGATCTTGAAAGGCTAGTATATGGAGAATTGATTTATACGGGTGCGTTCAGAACAAATCTCGCTACCATAGTACAATCCATTCCATTCGGGGATAATATCGTACCTGTGTCATCAGAATATTTCAGCATAACTGCAGACGTTCATCTACTCTTAGATCATATAAGGGGAAAAGAATACTCTTGCGATACGCCGGATGGGCGGGGTAAAACAAAAGAAGATGCATTAAGGAGAATATCAAGGTTGATATGTGCAGATATGGACATGCTGGACGAGGCTGACGTTATGTGTATAGCAAACCACATATACAAAAAACAGATTGAACAGATTCAAAAAGGGCTCCTCAGCGTGATCAAACGACAGGATATAAGTAGAAATACGCCAGTGGTACTTGCAGGAACTGGTGCGCATTTTTTAGGAGAAGTCGCAATCAAGCAATTGGGCTACAGTGACATCAGATATTTTGAGAACTTATTTGAGAAATGCATTGGTTTCTCTGATGCAAAAATATCTATATCTGCTCCTGCTTTTAGTATAGCGTTCCTATTAGCAATTGAAGAGATGGTAAAATGAAATTATTAGTTAGCGTTGTTGATGCAGACGAGACGGTTGATGCGTTGAAAGGTGGTGCAGATATAATTGATGTGAAGAATCCAAGAGAAGGTTCTCTTGGAGCAAATTTTCCATGGGTAATAAATGAGATCAAGCAAATCCTCCAAGGTGGTGTTGAGATGAGCTGTGCCTTGGGGGATGCCCCATATTTACCTGGTACGGTTAGTCTAGCTGCCTTTGGTTGTGCTTCACTTGGCCCAGATTACATAAAGGTTGGGCTATATGGGACAAAGAACAAGGAAGAGGCATTGGATGTCATGAGAGCTGTGGTGAGAAGCGTTGGAGACGTAAACGACGAAATCAGTATAATAGCCTCTGGTTATGCTGACTTTAAAAGGGTTGGAAGCTTGGACCCTATGCTATTGTCAGAGGTTGCAATGGAGTCTGGGTGTGAAGGAATACTGGTAGACACAGGTATCAAGGATGGTAAAAGGTTGTTTGACTTTATGAACCTTAAAAAAATAAGGGATTTTACCGAATCTGGACATGAATTTGGCCTTCTCGTAGCATTGGCAGGGTCCCTCCGGGCCGAAGACATCCTACTATTGAGAGACGACATAAATCCTGACGTTATCGGGATTAGGGGTGCTGCTTGTAATAACTATGACCGAAAAGGTAGTATCTCGCAAAAAAAGGTTTTGGAATTAAAAAAAATATTTAGATGAACTCTTCTAAGTGTTTCATCATCCTAATTGGCATCAACCCATGTATTGCCCTCGTTTTGGTGGCTATCCCCGCCTCTTCTATTGCTGCAATGGGATTTAAGCCCCCAACTACTGCGACGCCGCAACTTCGTGCGGAAGGAATAAGACCAAGCACCTTCTCACCAGGTTCACCAACCATCATGATACCTTTAAAGAGGGTGCTTATTTGGTCAAGAAATTCTGTAAACTCATTTCTTGAGGATGCTGGTATCTCTCTATAATTTGCAAGTATCCTGCCTTTTCCATCTTCAACAACCTTGAGAACGCTCGTCATGCCTTTTGCCATGAACAACTCCAATGGATCGAGCGATGAACCATCAAAACGGATTATTTCTACGAACTTCTCAGGTTTGTTATTTATCACTTCAACTATCCCACCGTAGATTGGATCTGTAGGTATGCCTCTACTAACTAAAATTCCATCAATATTGATGCTACAAACAGTGCATATGGCTACTTTACCCTTTGGTATGGCAGTCCCACATACATCATAACCGGCTGAAAAAACATTTATCAAAGGATTGATCATCCAACCACTTTCATATACGCTCTTCAAGACTTTAAGGGCCGTATTAAGCCTCTTATCCCCTATTAAGCTAATATTTACGATAATATCTCCATCGCGCTTGAGATGATTATAGGTTACCTGGTAGGTTAAATCTTGGATCACTGATTTTATGAAGCCCACTCTTTCATGGATTTTTTCTGCATTAAGTTCTGCTATTCCCTTTTCTGTGATTATTCGTCCAAGATGTCCCGCTTTCTTTGTGAATCCCTTATTATCAAGTATTTGTAAATAATTTCTTACCATTCGATCGCCGATATCGTGGCCTGATATCTCAAGTCTCCTAGCGATGATAGTTGCACCAAGAGGCCCCTTGTTATATCTAAGGATGCCCAAAATATCCAACAACCTCTGTTCATCTATGGTTTTGACCATGAATGTCGTTATGTTATCAAAGCTTATATGCATATCGGAAATTTTTTGCCGCTAAATTTATATATTGTCAACTAAAAAAGCAAATTTAGAGGAAATATATTACCGATAATCTAAGTGCTTGGTGAAAAATATGGCTGACATATATGCAAATGCAAGGTCTACAACGGGAACAAAAACAAGAGTAAGAGACGTAAATCCTACTTCTGGAATGTGCCCAATCTGCATAAGGGATTGTCAAACTCTCTGTGAAATTGGGCTTTCTGCGTTCAGAGGAAGAGAAGTTCTATATCCTTCTCCAGAGGTATTTAGTGAAAGTACCTCTTCATCAAATAAAGATTATGCGCTTGATTGGAGCCATTTTCAGATTTTGGTGGACGTTCTGGGTGCAAAGGGGATAGAAGCAGATCCAGATAAAGCGGTATTTGAAGCCGTAGACGTAACTACGAAAGTCGGAGATGTCCCGCTCAAAATACCAGTATTAACCGCTGGTTTGGGATCGACAGCCGTAGCCAAGATTAATTGGGACTCCCTTGCAATAGGTGCAGCACTATCTGGAACAATACAAGTTATCGGAGAGAACGTATGTGGGATGGACCCCGGATCAAGGATCGTCGGAGGTAAAGTTGTACATTCGGATGACCTGAAGTATAGGGTTGAAAAGTACAGAGAATTCTGGGACGGAAAACACGGTGATATAGTAGTTCAGACAAACGTGGAAGACCAAAGGCTGGGTGTGGATACCTATGCCTTGTCAAAGCTGGATGTCAACATAATAGAGCGAAAGTGGGGCCAGGGAGCCAAAGCCATAGGCGGAGAAGTTAGGATATATGATATTGAGAAGGCCAAGATGCTTAAGCAGAGAGGATATATCGTCATCCCAGACCCGGAAGAAGTATCGGTGCAAGAGGCTTTTAGGCAAGGAGTATTCAGATCCTTTGAACGTCACTCTCGTGTAGGAATGCCAGATCAAAGAAGCTTTGTAGAAGATATAGAATGGCTAAGGGGGCAAGGAGCCAAAAAAATATTTTTGAAGACTGGCGCATATCGTCCTGCTGTAGTCGCATTTACCATGAAGGTCGCCTCAGAGGCTAAAATCGATGTGGTGACTTTCGATGGCGCTGGAGGTGGGACAGCGATGAGCCCAGTGCCAATGATGAATGAGTGTAGCACCCCTACCGTATATCTGGAGGCACAGGTTTTGAAATGCGTAGAAATGTTGAGGAATAAGAGAAGATACATCCCAGATATAGTAATGGCTGGTGGTTTTGTCAACGAGACACAAATAATAAAATCAATTGCAATGAGCAATCTCGGAGAAGGCCCATATGTAAAAGCAATCGCTATGGCCAGATCACCCATCACTGCTGCTTTGAAAGCCTCTTATTTCACGGAGCTTGCTGTTAAGGGAGAATTACCCAAGTCATTCGTAAATAAATATGGTGACGTTCCGGAACAGTTCTTCGTAGCTACGCCCGAGCTAAAAAATGAATTCGGAGATGGCTTCAGAGAGATCCCAACAGGTGCAATAGGCGTTTATACATACTATTACGATAGACTTGGTGTTGGCCTGAAACAGTTGCTAGCTGCTACGAGAAAATGGAGACTGGACTTGCTAGACAGAGGAGATATAGCCTCATTGTCAGATAGAGCAAGCAAAGTTACTCGCATTCCAACCATAGAGGAAGTTGAAAATGACATAATGGAGAACATTATTGGCTGATAGTAGTCATTATTAACTAGTGAGAATGTTCGATCTAGAAAAATTTATAAAAGAACAAAATCTGTCTATCAAGGGATAGTATGGGAAGTAAAAGAGGTCATATCAGTATCAGGTGTAGTGGATAATTGCTGTTTGGTCAGCATTAACCTATGGCGCATCAAGGGGTAGATTTTTAACTGTTGTTTTATAATGAGATCGATTTGCAACCTCAGACCCAGACTGAAAAAGATAATCTCCTCTTACAAAAATCCTAGGAGAATTATATAGTTGCTTCGTTATCAAAGTCAAAGAAATCCTGTCATGGAGACTCATTAAAATGCTAACAATCAAAGCGTTCCTATGGTAAGGTTTATGAATACTAAAATCCTAAGATATTATATCTTTAAAGAAATATAGATCTTTTTTGGAGGATGGTGGGTATAAAATGAAAATAAAAGATAAAGATCATGTGCTTAACCAGATAAAAGAGAATGATGTAAGATTCATTAGGTTGTGGTTCACAGATATCTTGGGACAGCTGAAGAGTTTTGCCATTCCTAGTAAAGGAGTGGAACCTGCCGTTTCTGAGGGGATGGGTTTCGACGGGTCATCCATAAAGGGTTTTGCTAGGATCGATGAGAGCGACATGATCGCAAAGCCAGACCTCAGTACATTCCAGATAGTTCCCTGGGGGCCCAAGGAAAAGCAAGTGGCCAGAATGTTTTGTGATATCTACGAACCGGATGGCACACCCTATGTTGGGGACCCACGTTATATACTAAAGAGAAACTTGGGGCGATTGGGTAAGAAAGGATATACCTTCTACCTTGGTCCAGAACTCGAGTATTTCTACTTCAGGGACGAAAAACATCCTGAAATCTTAGATGAAGGTGGATATTTTGATCTTACAACTCTGGATTCAGCAAGCGATCTACGCAGCGATACTGTCTTTACTTTGGAATCCATGGGGATAGAGGTGGAATATTATCATCATGAGGTTGC
>JAAEEL010000080.1 GCA_013415795.1 Methanocellales archaeon
AAAATGCAATTGATTTAATCACAAAGAATTTAGGGGAGAGAGCACTAAAAAATGGTAATTAATATCTACTATTTTTATTCTTGACGGTCTCAAGTTCCATATATATCCTTACCAATATATTATATCAAATTATATCAAGATGTATTATTGCTATTGGGTAGGATGCTTCCATGGTCAAAACTGGAATTGTATATCATGAAAATTACCTGAAGCATGATACTGGCGATCACCCAGAGAGCAATGTGAGGTTGATCACCATAATGGGGCTACTGGAAGAGACTGGAGCTCTAGAGAGATTAATCAGTGTTCATCCAAAGAAGGCCACAATCGATCAGGTTAGATATGTGCATGGAATCCATTATATTGAGGAGTTGAGATCCAGCTGCCAGAAAGGCGTCGACAGGTTGGATCTGGATACGATAATATCGTCAGACTCTTATGATGTTGCACTTCTCGCAGCCGGAGGTGTACTGAGTGCCGTAGACATGGTTATTAAAAGTCTAGATAATGCTTTTGCACTTATCAGACCACCTGGTCACCATGCAGAATCGGATCGAGGTGGTGGCTTCTGCCTTTTTAACAATATAGCAATAGCAACTCGCCATGTTCAACTCTGCCTTCATCTGGACAACGTCCTCATCATAGATTGGGACGTGCATCATGGAAATGGTACTCAAAACATCTTTTACGATGACCCTTCTGTATTGTATTTCTCAACCCATCAAAGCCCACTTTATCCTGGGACTGGATCCATAGAAGAAGTTGGTTTTGGCGACGGAAAAGGTTTCACGGTTAACGTCCCGCTACCGGTTGGAACAGGAGATACGGGATATTTCTATGTTTTCAATGAAGTCTTGGCACCCATCGCAACTGAATTCAAGCCAGATTTCATACTGATTTCTGCTGGGGAGGATGCGCATTTTGCAGACCCATTAGGAGGGATGCGTCTGACAGCAAAAGGATTTGGATTCCTTACTAATATGGTCAAAATGATAGCCAGCCACACATGTAAGGGTCGAATCGTTGCAGCGCTAGAGGGAGGTTATGATTTGACCGGATTATCATATTCGATTTTATCCATCCTCAATTCTTTGGGAGACCTAGGAATCGACGTAAAAGAACCTAAGAAGATACCAAAAGATGACTTGTCTGATCAACTTAGAAACCGAGTCAGAGAGGTGAAAAAGGTACAAGCAGAATATTGGGATATATAAAAATAAAAAATAATTTTTCAAAAAAAAAGTAAAAGTCAGAATTGAGCTTTAAGATATTTTATAGAAGCAGTATAGCGCAATTCTTGGGTGTATGATTGTAGTGTGGTTCTGAGATATTCCTAAAAAGATATTTAAGCCAATAAAGAGAATATACTCTGAAGGAAAAAAAATGAAGGAAAATATTAATCTAAATGTAATTCTTGTGGTTGCTATTATCGTAATCGCACTAGTAGCCGTTTACAGTGCTAGTATTAAACCGACAAACATAGGCGATGTAATAATAACACAATCAACGCAGGAAAGCTTGACTGTTACGGGATCGTACACTCTGTATGCGGACCCCGACGAAGCGAACTTTAACATCGAAGTGGAGACGCAGGCAAAAACACCAATTGATGCCCAAGAGGAGAATGCTTTGAAGATGGATTCTGTTAAAAAAGCACTCTTGGGCGAAGGTCTGAAAAATTCAGAAATAGTGAGATCAAGCTACAGCATTCGACCAAGGTATAACTACTCAGGCGGTATCAGTGAGATTGTGGGCTACACTGCAACGCACAGCCTTAACATAAAAACAACCAATATAGATTCGGTTGGAAAATATATAGACGTAGCTGTAAGAGCCGGAGCTAACGATGTCGGCGGGATATCTTTTGGCCTGAGTGACGAAAAAGAGGCTGAACTTCGTGCAAGCGCTTTGAAGTTTGCTGCAGAGTCGGCGAGTGCAAAGGCGAACTCAATGGCAGAAGGTGCTGGAGTAAAACTCGGCGAAATTACGCAGATCTCGGAAGGTTATGTTGGTTATCAGCCTGTTTACATGAGTGCGGCGGCAGAGAGAGGAATGCCTGCCCCTGCCCCCGGTATCCCTCCAACGAGCATAGAACCCGGAACCGTGGAGCTTAGCGCGAGCATTTCGGTCACCTACAAGATAGGATAATTAGATTATTCTCATGCTGAAAAAAAATGTGGATGGTTTAGTTTACCTTTTTTGAAAAAACTTCCTTAGAAAAATTCTGAATTCTCTATCTCCTATTTGGGCGATCTGCTTGTTCTTTAGCACCCCGTATCCTTTGAATATCGCCTCAGATACATTTTTTCCTAGACCACAGTTCTGCAATTGGGAGAGCAGCAAATCCTTTACCTTTGGGTACTGCCTGGGGATTTCAGCAACGTATCTCCCATCTTTTATGTATGACCTAGCATACTTTGCTTTAAATTTCCCGGAATGTACCGATGATTCAACGGGCGGGCCAATATGCTTTTTAATGTTCGGGAGCTCAGCAACTTCCATTTCTAATAGGATAACAGACTGAGCGCCCGACCAGACATCGCTTCTAAAAACCCGGAAATCGTTCCTATGTAGTAGTTCTTCCACCGATTTAACCGTCTTGTACAATTGCGGATAGAGTATGTCCTCTACAACATTGGGTGTCTTGAACACGATTGCAAACAAGTCAGTTTTCCTGGCTTGAAGTTCTTTGGCGATCTCATCATCAGTGAGAGGCGCTATTTTTGGTGGGAAAAAGAAATTTATGCTTGGTTTTTTTATAAATTCGCGAGATGCATCGATGAAGATGCAAAAATTGTCCAGTGAGACCGCGGCCGCAACGTTTCTGGAAGGATCAACAGGATCGATGATTACCAGCGGATCCTCATGCTTTAGGGTGCCGTGATCCTCCAGATCTATTACAACACCTATTCTCCAGTCACTTGCGCTTTCGAGCACACCTAGGAAGGACCCATATTTTATGACCAGCAATTCACATAAATATCCAGAAAAACCTTTTGTTCGAAGTTCCGACCCATAAATCCCAATTCCATTCATGAATTGTTTGAGCAATCGAACTTGGTCTTCCAGCCCCTTTATCCTTGTTTGCAAGTATTTGTTATGAAATGGAGTTCTGTCCACCGCGGACTTGATCGATGAGGGGTCAGAGACCCTAAAGCACGGAACTATATCTACACTATGATCGCCATACAAAGCACGAATATATGGATGTTCTGCATAGCGCTCCTCATATTTAGTTGCAACTTTTTTGGCTATCTGAAGTCCGAGAGATTCAAGTTCTTCGCGCGAAATTTCCTCTGGAAAGGTTATGAAAACGTCAATATCCTTTTCGCCAACTGTCCATGTGTTTCTCGCTGAGGAGCCTACCAACAATCCATGAACATCCACACCTATTTCATCCGCAACTCGATCGATCTTACCGATGATTTGAACTGTCAGATCATACAAGGCTTTTTTCTCGCTCTTACTGGGCGTAATTCTCTCCAGAACTTGGGCGCATATATCAGCTATCATAATCTCACTTCGTGCAAGGTCTCATAGATCGGTCCGTTTGGTGTCAACGTGCTTTTCTTAAACCTAATACGATCAACCTTCATCCTTCCAAGCTTAACATCGGACAATTGCGCTATCTTGCTTGATAGGGATCTTATTTGTTCTCTTGGTATTCTTTTGCTCCTGGCCAATGTCGCATGAGCCATAAACTTCCTAGTATCAGGTGGGAATCCCAAAGGATTCAGAGCTTTCTCTACCTCTCTATATAATTCTATAAAATCACCTTTGGCGCCAACCCAAATTACGCGGATATAATCCGTGTTAGGAAAGACTCCTATGCCCCCGATATCGATGTCAAAAGGAGAACAATTAACCCCGCTAAGCGCATCTGTGATCGGACTTATTCTTTCCTCTGATACATCCCCCAAGAACTTGATCGTAATGTGGACTAAGTCAGGATCAACCAATCTGACAGAATAATTTGAAAACTGGCGAATAATGTCTTTTATACTTTCTTTAATCTCGCTCGAAAGATCGACAGCAATAAACGTCCTGATCATACTATCAACTTCGTCTGTTGATATCTCAGATAAAGACCGCTGAGATCCATTGTCTCTCGAATGATGCTGGAAAGTACTTCTGCGCAGATATCTGTTATTGGATTATCCTTTCTGTAGACGAACTCATAGGCGGTTTCATCTGATAAAATTTTGATTTTATCTATTATCTTCCTATATTCCCCCAAGTTTGGGTCCGTGGATTCTCTCGTCCATTCTGTGTTTTGAGGTGTCAGCCCAATTAACTTCAGCTCTTGTTTGAAGCAAGGTCTATTGAAGATATGCTGAAGCAAGCAAACTCCCACAGCAAAGCGTTTTTTTTCATCGATGCTCGTTATTCGCTCCCCTACTAGCGAGTACACATCTTTGTCACGCCTGATGTTATAAGAGTAAACCTTTGATGGGGGTACATCCTCTTCTACCAAGTGACCTAGATCTCTTAGGGCTCTCAGGTAGCCGGTCAGAATCAAACGATGCTGATCACACCCCTCTTTTTTGAGCAGGCGTGAGACGGCGCTGATTGAGAGTTGTTTTTCTTTTAATATGTCTGTCAAAATCCCACACAATTTTTGCTCCAAATCAACACCCTATTGTGGTTCTCAATAAAAGAGAATAAACTTTTCCCTTTGTTATCAGATATGGTAAATATATCTGAAACTTTTTACCAAAATACATTATGTCCTTTTACCAGATGTGATGTAAAAAAGTGTTTTAAAGATAAAGAACATATAATTTCCTCAAATGATTTCTGAAGTGAAAGTTTATACCACCGAGAAGTGCCCAAGATGCAATCAGCTAAAGGGCTTACTAAAATCACATGAAATAGCATATGAAGAGGTGGACATGGCAAATCCGGAGGCACTAACAGAGTTGAGAATGAAAGATGTCTTCACCATAAGTGCACCAGTGCTTCAGATAGGTGATACTTTTCTTACATCAAAAGATTTGTTCGACGAAAACGGATCAATATTTGACAATGTACTATTTCTGCTGAGAGGGGATTGAAATGGATGGTGGTATGCGCCGATTAGTACAAACCACCTTGGAAGGTTTTCCCGTAGAAGTAATGCCCAATGTAAGAACATCTGATGGGCACATGCTAAAATGGGACAGGAGGGCAATAGTAAGACAACTAATGAGGGAGAGTAAGCTTGCTGAGAAGTTCTATGGTATACCTCCAATCGACGAGGATGCCGCTATCGAAGTTGCAAAGGAAGCAGAAAAACGGATAAGATACATGGGCGTAAAATTTCTATCTGGCCCCTTAGTAAGGGAAATCGTAAACGTCATCCTTCTAGAAGAACACCATATCGAGTGGAGAAATATTTCCACGCGTGTAGGTACGCCTGTGTATGACGCACACATGATCGACGTAGGTGAAGGTTTTGAATCGAATGAGAATGCGAATCTACAGGATAATGCAGAGACTTCTCATAAGAAGAAAGCTGACAAGATATCCAAGGAGCAATATCTCTTATCACTTCCCCTTAAATTAGCTGACGCACATATAAAAGGAGATATCCATATTCATGATCTAGAATATTTTGGCACTAGAAGTTTTTGCC